>CANBTO010000382.1 GCA_947372405.1 Verrucomicrobiaceae bacterium | reverse complement strand
CGATGGGACCAAGAGCATGTTCACCTACTTCAAAGCGCTGGGCTATCGCGTCGGACTTCAGGCCAAAACGCACGTCGGGCCCGAGGCGTCGTTTCCCTACGAATACATCAGCGCCAACCAGGACGACTTCGCCGCGTTTGGAAAATTTGTGAACCGCGACAAAACCCAGCCGTGGCTGGCGGTGTTCGCCTCCCACGATCCGCATACTCCCTGGACCCGCGGGCCCAAGAATCTCTACGACCCCGCCAAGCTGACCGTTCCGCAGTATCTGCACGACAACGCCGTGACGCGCAAGTTGCTGGCCGCCTATTATGCGGAAATCACATCGTTGGATTCACAAGTTGGCGCACTGATGAAGATCATCGATGACGGCAAACTGGCGGACAACACGCTCGTCATGTTTGTCAGCGAGCAGGGCAGTTCTTTTCCCTACGGCGGCAAATGGACCCTCTATGACAACGGCATCCACTCGGCTACCGTCGTCCGCTGGCCAGGCAAAGTGAAAGCGGGTTCCAGCAGCGACGCCCTGATGGAATATCTCGACGTGCCGCCGACCTTCCTGGCGGCCGCGGGCGAAGACCCGGCGAAGGTCGACACCGGCTGTCCCGACGCGATGGGCTATCGCGGCTTTGATGGCCGGAGTTTTATGGACGTGCTGCTCGGCAAGTCAGACCACCTGAGGGATACCGTATTTTCCCAACACACCACCGTCGGCGTCATCGGCTACAAACAACCGTATCCAACGCGATGCGCGCGTGATGCCCGCTACAAATACATCCGCAATCTGACGCCGGAAAACACCTTTGAAATCGGCGGCATTCACCACGGCCAGCCACTGGATTCGTGGAAAGAAGACGCCAAGAACGACCCCGCGTTGGCCAGGCGGATTGAATGGCTCTACCACCATCCCGGCGAGGAGCTTTACGATCTCCAGAGCGATCCGCTGGAAACGAAAAATCTTGCGACGAGCCCCGAACTCGCCGCCGTGAAAAAGCGTTTGAGTGAGCAGATGGATGCTTGGATGGCTCAGCAAGGCGACAAAGGCCTCGCCACAGAAATGAATGCAAAAAGCCGACAAGCTAAAGGGCGTGAGGACGAGAGCGATTCTGAAGTGAAGGCGGGCAAGCCAAAGTCGGCTGAAGACGGAGACGCGACTCCTCCCGTGAAGCGGAAAAAGAAGAAGAATCGTCAATCAAACTGAAAAAACACGCGATGAAACATTTGCTCACCGGGCTGCTCACCGTCGCCCTCGGTTCCATCATACCCGCCACTGTCGTAGCGGCTGTTCCGGGCAGCAAACCCAACATCGTCCTCATCCTCGCCGACGACTATGGCTACGGCAGCGCGGGTTGTTATGGCGCGAATCCCGCTCTCGTCAAAACTCCTGACATCGACCGTCTCGCGAAGGAGGGCCGCCGCTTCACCGATGCGAACACCACGTCCTCGGTCTGCTCACCCACGCGCTACTCGGTGCTGACGGGCCGCTATTGCTGGCGCACGTCTCTGAAGCACGAGGTGCTCAACACCTTCGCGCCGCTGCACATCGAAACGACACGCCTCAACATGGCGTCGCTTTTGAAAAAGCAGGGCTACGCGACCGCAGCCGTCGGCAAGTGGCATCTCGGCTATGGCACTGCAGTCGGTTCTCCGACATATCGCACCGACTATTCCGCGGAACTTTCGCCGGGACCGCTTGACCTCGGATTTGATTATCATTTCGGCGTGCCGAGCAATCACGGCGACCTCACGGGCGTGTTCGTCGAGAATCGCTTTGTCTATGGTCTGCGCGATGGAAAAATCCCCGACTTCATGAAGAACGCCGCTCCGGTGCCGGACTCGGATGATTACAAGAAAACTTACGGCCCGGAGGACATGGAGAACGGCAAGGACAAGAAGATCCTCGATCTTTCCGCGCCACGCCGCAAGAACGAACGGGTGATGAAAGTGCTCACTGACAAGGCCACCACATGGCTCCAACAGCAACCGAAGGACAAACCGTTCTTCCTATACTTCACACCGGTGGCCGTGCACAACCCCGTCACGCCCGACAAAGACATCGCGGGAGAGAGCAAGGGCGGACTGTATTGCGACTGGATCACCGAACTGGACCGCAGCGTGGGCCGCATCCTCGACACGCTCGACCGGATGGGCGTCGCCGACAACACGCTCGTGATTTTTACCAGCGACAACGGCGGCGTGTTCGTGCCTAAAAACGAAACTTCGCTCCAGACCTTCGCGTTCAAAGCCGGCCTGCGTGTGAACGCAGGACTACGAGGCGGCAAGCACGACGTGTGGGACGGCGGATTCAAGGTGCCGTTTATCGTGCGCTGGCCGGGGCACGCGAAGGCGGGCACCGTGTCTAACGAAATGATCAGTCATGCCGACATCCTGGGCACGACGGCGGACATCGTCGGTGAACCGCTGCCCGATGCATCGAAGGCCGCGGAGGACAGTCATGATTTTCTTCCCGCGATCCTTGGCGATCCCGCGAAGCCGGTTCGCGAGGACATGATCGTCCACAGCGCGGATGGTGTGTTTGCGATTCGCAAGGGTCCATGGAAATGGATCGAAGGCGTGCCGGTGGACGAAATCAAACCCGGTGCGCGCAAAGCTCACGCGGACCAATACCGCAAACAACTTTACAACACGAAGGATGACCCCGCCGAGACGAAGGACGTGAGCGCCGCGCACCCCGAAGTCGTCAAGGAACTCCGCACGTTGCTCAAACGTTACCGCGACGGAGGCTACAGCCGAGAGCTTCCGCCCCCGGGGACAGAGACCGAAAATTGAATCGTAGACTATTGAGCACCCGATCAAAATCATGAAAACACATCTCATCTCCCTGACCGCCTGCCTGCTTCTTTACTCCAACGCGCGCGCCGCCGATGCCCCACCACCGCCGAAACACAATGTGGTGTTCCTGCTCGCCGATGATTTGCGGCCCGACTGCCTCGGCATGCTCGGGCATCCGGTGGTCAAGACTCCCAACCTCGACAAGCTGCTCGCCAACGGATTTGCCTTTCGAAATGCCTATGTTCTCGGCTCGAACAGCGGCGCGGTCTGCATGCCGAGCCGCACGATGATCCAGACCGGGCGGAGTTATCTGCGCAAGGACATCACCACACCGACACTCGCGCAAACGGTCAAGAGTGCCGGATTCGCATCCATCCGCAGCGGCAAGTCGGACAACAACCCGAACCCGCTCGACAAGGATTTTGATCAACATGTGGACGGAGGAAAGGACGCCGCCGACAATGCCGAAAACCTGATCGCCTTCATCAAGGAACATGCCGGGAAGAAGCCGTTGTTTCTCTACTTTGCGCCCCATGAGCCGCATGATCCCCAGCACGCTACCGAGAAGTTCTATCAAATGTACAAACCGTCGGACATCCCGCTGCCGGTCAACTTCCTGCCATTCCATCCTTTCGACAACGGCGAGATGAGGATCCGTGACGAAAAGACGCTGCCGTGGCCGCGCACGAAAGAGAACGTCACGGAAAAACTCGCCCGGTATTATGCCTCCACCTCCTATTTCGACCAACAGGCCGGCCGCATCATCGACGCATTGAAACAAGCCGGACAGTTCGACAACACGATCTTCATCATGGCCGGCGACAACGGACTCTCGCTCGGCGAACACGGATTGCTGGGTAAACAGAACCTATACGAATTCGGCGGCATGCACGTGCCCTTGCTCTTCGCCGGCCCCGGTATCAACAAAGGCGAGTCCAAGGCGCTCGCCCACCTGTTCGATGTCTATCCCACGCTCTGCGAATTGACGGGCGTTCCCGTTCCTGAAGGATTGGACGCAAAGAGCCTCGCTCCCGTCATCCAAGGCAAACAACCCAAAGTGCGCGATTGCCTGTTCACCGCCTATCGCGATTGCCAGCGGTCCATCCGCGACGACCGCTGGAAGCTGATCCGCTATCCGCTCATCGACAAGACCCAGCTATTCGACCTGCAAGCCGACCCGCACGAGTTGAACGACCTCGCCGACAAGCCGGAAGCCAACGGAAAAATCAAGGAACTGACCGCGATGTTGGAAAAAACGCGGCAGGAATTCGGCGACACCGCGCCGCTGCATGTCGACCATCCGGCACCCGCCGCATGGTGCCCTCAGGCAAACGACGACGACGGCAAAAAGCAGGGAAAACCGAGGGAAAAGCCGTGATTCTCACGAAGCAAATCACAACTCACATCAATTGCATCGCTGCAATTTGTGTGTGGTTGATGATCTCATGGTTTCCCGCATCACTCTGCGCGGCTGAATTCAACGCCGCTGATTTCGGTGTCGTTGCAGACGGGAAAACGGATGATGGTCCGGCGATCCTGAAGATGCTTCATGCCGCGCGCAAGGTGGCGGGCGAACCGGCGCACCTGGCGTTTCCGAAGAACAAGGTGATTCTCGCCACCACCGCGGAGGACGGCTATCTGCTGGCGCTCGGACAGATGAAGAACGCCACCATCGACGGCAATGGTTCGACTTTCATGTTGGAGCCGGGCATCTGCATGGCGGATTTGAGCCACACCCGGAACGTCACGCTCAAGGATTTCAAAGTGGACCACACTGTCAGCATGTTCGTGGAGACGACGATTCAAGCGGTGGATGCGAACAATGGCTCCATCGACGTGAAGCCGATTGAGCCTGAGCAATTGGACCAACTCGGCGGCCCGACCAAACAAAACGGCGAACAATGGTTTGGCGGATTCGTCTGGTGTGAGAACGGCGGGCATCCGAAAGCCGCAAGACATTACAATGTGAAAAGCATCCTGAAGTTGGACAACGACTGGATTCGTGTTTTCAAAGGAGATGGATCGCTTTCCCCTGACATGGTCAAGAGGATCATTCCCGGAGTCACGCGCTTCAGCCTGCCCCGTTCCGGTGTGGCCCAACGCAGCGGGCCGGGTCCGCTTTTTCGCATCCACGACGCCACGGACGTCCGGCTTGAGCGGATCACGGTGTGGAGCGCGCCATGGTTCTCGTTCAGCATCTACCGGTGCGAGGGCACCTGCGAAATCCTGGACGTGAATGTCGTCCCGAAGCCCAACACCCAGTGGCTCATGAGTGGTTGCCGCGACGCCTTCCATGTCACTGCCAACCGCGCCAGGCTTGTCTTTGAGGGTTGCGACACCCGTGGCACGGGTGACGACGATTACAATTTCTGCGTCCTGACTTCCGTCGTCCAAAAAGTGATGTCACCGGACAAAATCATCATCCGTCAGAAGTTTCCCATTCAATACAACCCGATGCGCGTCGGCGAGACGCTCATGGTCATGAACAGCGGGAATTCCGTTCTGGGCTCGGCGAGAATTCTGAGTTATGAAGAAACGTCGCTCAGGAATGGTGAACCCGCCGTCCCGGGCGGAAGCTGTCCAGAAGTGACCCTCACGCTCGCAAGCCCCATCTCCGGTTTGACGCGCGGTCTCACCGTGTGGT
>CANBTO010000381.1 GCA_947372405.1 Verrucomicrobiaceae bacterium | reverse complement strand
TGAAGCGGCAAAACAATTTTTAATCAGTCATCCACATGAACATCGGTATTCCCAAGGAAATCAAGACACGGTAAAACGGGTTGGCACGGTTCCGGGCTCTGTTATGGAGCGCGTGAATCGCGGACAACAGGTGATCGTGCAAACCTGTGCCGGTGAAAGGCACCAGCCAAAGCCGAGTCCAGAAAAATTAAAAATCACAACTCAGGAAAATGACATTTCTCCCTTTGACCTCTCTTCCATCTAAAATCCAAATTTCAAAACCATGAAACCAGGCGTCCTCATTGGCTCACGCCAGGCACTTGCTTTCGCACTGGCCCTTTTCGCCCTCGACAGCGTCTCACACGCCGCACCCATCACCAAGGCCGCCACCGGTACCGACCTCGTCGCCGGTGCTAGCTGGACCGGCAGCACTGCTCCCGGTACGAGCGATGTTGCTACTTGGGCCAGCACCTCGCTGGGTGCGAGCCTCACTCTTGACAGCAACACATCTTGGGGAGGAATCGCCGTCACCGGAGCCCTCAGCAACATCGGCATCACCGGCGCGGCTACGCTCACGCTTGGCACCGGTGGCATCGACATGTCTGCTTCCGCCGTAAACCTCACGCTGGCCAACAACCTCGCTCTGGACGCCGGCCAGACGTGGAACGTCGGATCCGGCAGAACCCTGACCACCTCCGGAATCGTCAGCGGCGGTGTTGGTCTGACCAAATCCGGCGCGGGCACGCTCGCGGTCAATGCGGCCAACTCCTACACCGGCGGCACCGGCATCAGTGGCGGCAGTCTATCCATCGGAGTCGCCAATTTGAATAATCCGCTGGGGCCGGGCACAACAACGGTCAGCACCGGAGGCACCTATGCTTTGAGCGCCACCACGTTGACGGCCCCGCTCACTCTGAACGGCGGCATCGTGACATCGGGCAATAGTTTCTCCAGCAACATCAATGGGCCGGTGACCCTGGATGCGAACTCAACGATCAGCGTCTCCGGAGGACTAGTCATCAACGGCAACATCAGCGGCACCGGCGGCTTGACCAAAAGCCTAGGCGCATTCGTGCCAATCAACGGCACCAACACCTACACCGGCCCTACGCTTATCAGCACCGGCGGTCTGACATTCAAATCCTCGATCTATGGCAACGATACGACCAAGTGGATCCCCGCGAACATCACGGTGGCAAACGCCGCCGCACTGGTGCTCAACGTCGGGGGCTCGGGCGAGTTCACCATCGCCCAGGCTGGCCTCATGTTCTCCCAACTCGGGGGATCGGTGAACAACAATGGCCTGTTAGCCGGTTCCCAGTTCGGCGTGGACACAAGAACATCGGGCGGAAACTTCTCCATTGCCAACAATCTCATCGATTCCAGCGGCCCCGGCGGCGGGGCGGTCGGATTCCGCTATGTCGGAAACGGCACGGTGGGGGGCAGCACGCTGGAACTCACCGGTGCCAATACCTACAGCGGCCTGACCATCGTGGATCGAAACGGCACGATCAAGGTATCGTCGCTCAACAGTGTCAATGCCGGCTCTCCGCCCTTGCCCAGCAGCAGCCTCGGACGGCCCATCACGATCACCAACGGCACGATCCAACTCGGGTCCAACGCCAGCTTCCAAGGCGGCAGCCTGACCTACACTGGCACGGGCGAAATCACCGACCGTGTGCTCAATCTCGGCGGAGCGAATGGCACCACCTACACCCTCGACCAGTCCGGCACCGGCTTGCTGAAGTTTACCAGCGACTTCACGATCACCGACAACCGGGGTATTAAAACCATCATTCTCCAAGGCTCGACCTCCGGCACGGGGGAAATCGCCAGCTCGATCCTCAATGGGGATGTCGCCAACCCCAACCGCCTCACCAAATCCGGCAGCGGCACTTGGACGCTCTCCGGTGCCAATTTCTACTCCGGCATCACCACCCTCAACGCCGGAGTTCTGAGCGTGTCCACTATCAGCGACGGCGGACTAACTCCCACCCTGACGACCACAGCCAGCTCCGCCACGGTGATCGCCAGCAGCACCGCCGGCCTCGTCGTCGGACAAACCGTCATCAGTTCCAAAATTCCCGCCGGTGCCACCCTAGCCACCATTGTGGACAGCACCACCTTTACCCTCAACAGTGGCACCGGAGTCACAGCCGGCACCACCCAGGCATCCACCATCGGCACACGAAGCAATCTCGGCACTGCGCCCGCCCTCGCCACCAACCTCGTCTTCAACGGCGGCACCCTCCGCTACACCGGAGCCTCTGCCAGCAACAACCACAATTACACGATCAACGCCGGCACCACCGCCACTCTCGACATCTCCACCAACAACCTGACGCTCACCGGTGCCTCCACCGCCACCACCGGCGCTCTAACAAAAACCGGCCTTGGGACGCTCACCCTCGCCGGTGCCAACCTCGCCACTGGAGTTACCACCGTCAACCAAGGCTCACTTGTCATCACCGGTTCCGTCACCAGCACCTCCGGCGTCATCATCAACAGCGGCGGAAAACTCCTCGTCAACAACACAAGTGGCTCCGGTACCGGCAGTGCTGCCGTCAGCGTCAACAACGGCGGCGCGCTCGGCGGTTCCGGCTCCATCAATGGAAACGTGACCGTTGCTTCCGGCGGCTCCATCACCCTCGGCAACAGTAGCAGCACGCTCTCCCTTGCCAGCGCCACCAGCCCCGTCTTCACCGCGTTTGGCACCCTCAAGGTCAACGCCGCATCCAACACGCTCGACAAGGTTTCCCTTACCAACAGCTCAGCCAACTTCGCTTGTGGAAACCTCGACCTCGTGGTGGACACCACCAATCTCGCCAGGGCTTTCAGCGCGGTTGAAATCGTCCATACCGCCAAGGCCAACGGCGTCACCGGCACCTTCCGCAGCGTCTCCGTGATCGGAAACCCGGCCTACACCGCCATCGTCAGCTACGGTGCCAACTCGATCACGCTCACCCTCAGCGGCGGTTCGTCATCACTGCCCGCCGCATATAAAATCCAGGTTGCCGGCAGCGGCAGCGCCACCATCTCCGCGGGCAACGGCGTGAACCTTACCATCACCGCGCTCGACGCCCTCGGTGCCACCCTCACCGGCTACAGCGGCGACAACGATCTTTCGTTCTACGGCCTCTCCGCCTCACCTAACAGCACGGCGGCCACTGTGAGCGACAAGACCGGCGTCGCGAAAACAGCGACTCCTCTCGTCGGAACGCCCAACACCACAATCACCTTTGTCAACGGCATCGGCACCACAAGCGGAGCCAACAATGGTGTTCTAACATCCTACAACGCCGCCGGTTCTCCAGTCACCGTGCATTGTTCCGACGGCATCGCCAGCAGCGCGGGTGGCCTCGGCGCGGCCGGCCTCAGCCTTACCGTGAATCCGGCCGCCATCGCAACGTATGCGGTCAGCGCCGGTTCACCGCAGGGGAACGGCGCGACCTTCGTCACCACCGCGACCGCCAAGGACACCTACGGAAACACGGTGACCACCGACAGTTCGACGGTGGTGACGATGACCAGCAGCACCGGCAACGCCCAGTTTGACAGCGATGGCAACGGCACCTTCGGCGACAACACCAAGACCCTGAGCAGCGGTGCTTTCACCATCAACACCAAGGACAACGTGGTCGAAACACTGGCCCTGACCGCCACCTCCAGCGGTGGCAAGACCGGCACTTCATCTCCCATCACCATCGCCACGAGCTCCGCCAAGGACATTTTGACCTTCACCTTCCCGACTCTTGGACCAGCCAATATTTCCGGAACCAACATCACGCTGACCGTGCCCTTCGGCACCTCTCTGAATCTCTCGCCGACTTACACCCTTTCGACGCTCGCCACCTGCTCGCCAACCAATGGCAGCAGCCAGAACTTCTCTTCCCCGCAGACCTACACCGTCACCGCCCAGGATCTCAGCACCAAGGCCTACACCGTCACCATCACCGTGGCGCCGGAGGCGACCACCTTCACTTGGAACAGCGCCTCGTCCGGCAACTGGAGCGTCGCCTCTAACTGGACGAACAACAGCGGCCTGGTCCTCGCTCCCAACGCTACGGGAAGCGCGAAATACACCCTCAATTTCAATCAGGCGGGTACCTACACCCCCGCCCATGATCTGAACAACAACTTCCTGATCAACCAACTCAACCTCGCCGCCACCGCCACCATCTCAGGCAACAGCCTCGCCTTCAGCTCCAATGGTTCGACCCTGCCGCAAATCAACCAGAACAGCTCCAGCGCGATCACCATCAGCACTCCCCTCGTCCTAAATGCCAATCTCACCTTCGGTGGAACCGGCAACGGCACCGTCGCACTCTCCAGCAATCTTTCCGGCGCGGGCAGTCTGACCAAGTCCTGTTCTGGAAACATGACGCTCACCGGCACCAACAGCCACAGCGGCGGCACCACCATCAGCACCGGCACCCTGACATTGGGTGGTACGGCCAATACCCTGTTAGGAACCGGCACCGTGACCCTGGCATCCGGTTGCACCCTCGCCCTCAACGGCAACAGCAACCTCACCAATACCTTTGTCCTCAATGGCGGCACCGTGAGCAATGGCAATAGTTTCTCCGCCAACCTCAACGGACCCATCACCTTCGGAGCCACCAACACCTTCAATCTGTCCACTACCGGAAACATGACCCTCGGCGGCGCGATCACCGGCTCCGGTGGCCTCGTCAAACTGGGAACCGCCAGCGGACCACTGGTCCTCAGCGGAGCAAGCGGCTTCACCGGCCCCGTGACCTTCTCCGAGGGCACCTTGCAGCTCTCATCGTTCAACAGCATCAGCGGCGGTACGGCCACCAGCAACCTCGGCGCTCCCACCACCGTTGCCGACGGTACGATTTCCATCGGTTCGTCCAGCACCACCGCCACCTTGATCTACAACGGCCCCGGTGAAACCACTGACCGCGTGATCAAACTCGCCGGCACCACCGGTGGTGCAACCATCAAACAGTCCGGAACCTCCGTCGGGCTTTCCACCACCCGCGGCGTCAGCGGCCAGTTGAAATTCACCGCCGATCTCTCCATCCCCGGCACCGCGGGCGTGGACAACCGCAAGACCCTCACCCTCACCAGCACCTCCAACTCCAACAACGGATCAATGCCCGGCACCGGCGAAATCAGCGGCAGCATCGGTGACAGCATCGCAGGCATCTCCGCCGCGCAGCGAGCCACCAGCATCATCAAGTCCGGGCTCAACACGTGGATTCTATCAGGCAACAACACCTACAGCGGCAGCACCAAGGTGCAGGCCGGAACACTCGCCATCACCCGCGCCGCCGCCCTCGGTGCAGGCGCTCTCGACATCACCACCGGTGCGAAACTGAAACTCGATTTCCTCGGCACCCGCCAGGTTTCCACTCTTACCTATGACAACGGCAGCGCACAGCCTAACGGAACCTACGGCTCCTCGTCTTCGCTTGCGACCTACAAGGATGACAC
>CANBTO010000380.1 GCA_947372405.1 Verrucomicrobiaceae bacterium | reverse complement strand
CACTTTCTCCACGCTCACCAGCGACGGGGTCCGGCTCTACATCAACGGCGTCCCGGTCATCGACAACTTCGTGGACCAGAACTCCAAGTGGGTGGACTCCACGCCCATCCAGTTGACCAAGGGTCAGATGCTGGAAATCCAGATGGAGTATTATGAAAACACCGGGTCCGCCGCCGCAAAGCTCAAATGGACCGGCCCGTCGGTCGCGGGAATAAGCGGAGCCATCATTCCACAGGCCTTCCTGTTTGACGGCACCGGCATTACCAACCGCACGCCCTACGCGCACGCCCAGACGGTTTCCACATTGGTGAACACCCCCACGGGCATCACGCTCACCGGCAGTGGAGGCACACTCACCTACACCGTCCTCACCCAGCCGGCAAACGGCACCCTGACAGGAAACGCGCCTTACCTCACCTACACGCCCGCCGCGAACTTCAGCGGCACGGACAGCTTCACCTTCCTCGTCAACAACGGCACCGGAAACTCATCCCCTGCCACTGTTTCCATCTCCGTCGCGGCCGGCCTGCCCGTCACCTACACCTGGGCCAGCGCGGTTTCCGCCAACATGAGCGCCGGTGCCAGTTGGACCGGCGGCACCGCTCCCCCGGCGGCCGGACTGGCATATTGCAACCTCAATTTCTCGCCGACGGGAACCTACACCGCCACACACGATCTGAACAACGGCTTCAAGCTCAACCAGCTCAACTTTTCCGGCGCGGTCACCATCGCCGGAACCAACGCCCTATCGTTCTCCGCCAATGGTGGCACCCTTCCACAATTCAACCAAAACAGTACGAACGCGGTGACCGTCAGCACGCCGCTGGAACTCGCCGCCACAACCACGTTCGGGGGAAGCTATGGCGGGCAGGTCACACTCGGCGGCCTGATCTCCGGCAGTGGAGGCTTGGTCAAGAACACTCCCGGCACCTTGCTCATCAACAACTTCAACAACACCTACACTGGCGGCACAACTCTGAACAGCGGCACGGTGACATTCCCTGCGGGCAATGGCAGCGCCACGCCCCACTTCGGCACCGGTCCCATTACGGTGAATGCCAGCGCCAACCTCTCGGTAAACCGGACCAGCCTGTCCAACGCCATGACGCTGAATGGCTGCACCGTCTCGGGCGGCAACAGTTTCTCCAGTGTCTTCAGTGGTCCAGTCACTGTCACCGGCACCGTCACCGTAAGCATGGGAACCACGGGCGGACTCCAGATATCCGGAAACATCGGCGGATCGGGAGGCGTCACCACCACCGGCACCACCCAGTGGACAATGAATGGCTCTAACAGCTACACCGGACCCACCAACATCCAGGCCGGCACCCTGCGCTACCAAGCAGCGGCCGCGGTGGCTCCCGGAGCCCTCAACATCGCCACCGGCGGCAAGGCCAACCTGAACTACACCGGAAACCGCGTCATCGCGTCGCTCGCGCTCGGCGGCATCGACATGCCTCCGGGCACTTATGGTGGCAGCTCCTCATCCGCCACTTTCAAGAACGACAACTACTTCACCAGCACCAGCGTCGGCACGGTCACCGTCCTGCCCGCCACCACCACCGCGCTCGCGCTCACCGCTGGCAGCACGCCCGCAAACCCCGGCACAGCGCTCACCTTCACCGCCACGGTCACCGGCAGCAACCCCACGGGAAACGTCGCCTTCTATGACAACTCGACATTGATAGGGACCTTAACTCTGAACGGATCCTATCAGGCCAGCCTCACCACCAGCAACCTGAACAGCGGCTCTCACAACATCACCGCGCAATACCAGGGCAATGCCACGAATGCGTCCAGCACGTCCACCACCGTGGTGATCGTGATCAACAACACGGTGCCCGCGGCACCAACCAATCTCGTCGCCGCACCCGGAAACAACCGCGTCGCCCTCACATGGACCGCACCATTGGGTGCCGATGGCTATTATGTGAAGCGCTCCTTGGCCAACGGAGGTCCCTACATTCTGCTCGCCAGCACCACCGCCCCCTCCTACACGGATCTGACGGCTTCCAACGCCACGACATATTACTACGTGATCTCCGCCTATAACGGCTTCGGCGAAGGCCCCAACTCCGCCCAGGCCAGCGCCACCGCCGGCCTACAGCCTTCCACCACAAGTATGGTTTCATCTCCGGCGGGCAGCGGAACGTATGGTGACACCGTGACCCTCACCGCCACGGTGTCCGGTTCCGGCGCCACTCCAACCGGCACGGTGACGTTCATGGACGGTGGCACGACGCTCGGCAGCGGAACCTTGAACTCGGCAACGGCGTCCGTTGCCATCAGCACTCTTGCGGTCGGCGGCCATACCATCACCGCAAACTATGGCGGTGATGTTTTCTACGCCACCAGTGTTTCCGCAGGAAGCTCCTACACCGTCAACCCAAAGGCCCTGACCATCACCGGGGTTACGGCTTCAAACAAATCCTATGACGGAACAACCACCGCCACCCTAACAGGAGGAACGGTATCGAGCGGGCTTATTGGAAGCGAAACCGTCAACGTGGTTCCCGGCACCGGCGCATTTGCCAGCCCGAACGTCGGCACCTGGGCCGTCACTGCCACCGGCTACTCGCTCGGCGGCACCTACGCGGGTAACTACACTCTCACCGCCCAGCCCACCGTGCCCAACGCTTCCATCACCGCGAGGCCCGTCCAATTGTCGGGCACCCGGACCTATGACGGCACCACAACAGCCAGCGCCGGCATCCTGACGATCGCCAACAACGTGGACGGCGGAAACCTTGTTTTGAGCGGCAGTGCAACCCTAGCCGCAAAGGGCGCGGGCTCTCAGGCGATTCAGTCCATTTTTGCAACACCAACCCGGGTACAAAGCGCCAAAGGCAACACCGGCTTGGGCACCAGTGCTTCAATCACCGTAAACCTCACCTCCGCTCCCGCGAACGGCAACACCCTCGTGGCGGTGATATCAACTCGTGGCACAAGCACTGGGAGGGTTAGCGCCATCAGCGGCGGCGGCGTCACTTGGTCCCGCGTTTCACAAGCCGCCAATACCAGCGGCTCCACGACGGAAATCTGGTATGGCCCAAACGTCTCCACTGGCACAACCGGTATCACCATCACCCAAGCCGCGCTACGCTCTGCTGCGGTAGTGATGGAATACAGCGGTTTGTTGACACCGACATCCTTCGATCTTGCTGCGAACAGCAGCGGCAGCAGCGCAAGCCCCGTCACCGGCACTACCGCCTCTGCCACCACTCAGTCAGGTGAATTGTGGATCGGCGGCATCGGCATCGCCAGCAGCACACCGACTCTGTCTTCCATCACCAACAGCTTCGCCGCCGTGGATAACGCGGTGACAACCAACGGCACTGCGGGCAACAACGCCAAAGTTTACGCTCTCGAACGCATGGTGACGGCCACCGGCACCGCCTCCTCCGGCGGCACAATCACCTCGACGGTTTGGTCCGGAGCGATTGCCACCTTCAAAGCGGCTCCTCTCATCCTCTCAGGCTCCGCCGCATCAAACTACACGCTCACCGGCTTCACCGGATCGGTCACGATCACGCCGAAAACCCTCACCACCGGCGGCTTGACTGCAAGCAACCGCGCCTACAATGGAACAATCGCCGCCACGCTCACGGGAACGGCAGCACTCTCCAGCGCCGAGTCTCCCGGCAGTGGCACCACCAGCGATGGCAAACCCTACACCGGCGACACTGTTTCCCTCGGCGGCACGCCCTCAGGCAGCTTCGCTGACAAACATGCGGGCACCGGTAAATCCGTCGCTGTCACCGGACTCACCCTCGGCGGCGCACAAGCGGGCAACTACAACCTCACGCAACCGTCCGGTCTTGCGGCCAACATCACCGCCTTGCCGCTCACCGTGGCCGCGGTCACCGCGAGCAAGACCTACGATGGCACCACCGTCGCGCCGGGCACACCGACACTCACCCCGTCGCTTGCTGCGGGCGACACGACGACAGCACTCAACCAGTCCTTCCAGACGCCCACGGCTGGAACGGGCAACAAGGTCATCATCCCCTTCATCACCATCAGCGACGGCAATGGCGGCGCCAATTATGCCGTCACCTTGCAGAACTATCTGACAGGAACGATTTCACCGGCGGCAGCCACCGTCACTCTTGGAAATCTATCCGCCACCTACGACGGCACAACCAAGGCGGCCTCGACCGGCACCAGTCCTGCCAACCTGACGACCTCGGTGACATACAACGGCTCGTCCACCGCCCCGACCAACGCCGGTTCCTACGCCGTCGCCGCCACCATCACCGACCCGAACTACACCGGGACCACCAGCGGCACGCTTGTCATCTCCAAGGCCGCCGCCACCATCACCCTTGGAAATCTATCAACCACCTACGATGGCACCTCCAAGAGCGCATCCGCCATCACCAGTCCCGTCGGAAAATCCGTGAGCCTCACTTACGACGGCTCGCCCACCACCCCGATCAACGCCGGTTCCTACGCCGTCTCGGCCACCGTCACCAACCCGAACTACACCGGCACCGCCAGCGGCACGCTCGTCATCTCCAAAGCCGCCGCCACCATCGCCCTCGGCGATCTAACACAAACCTATGATGGCACTTCCAAGGACGCGTCCGCTGTCACCAGTCCCGTCGGAAAATCCGTGAGCCTCACTTACGACGGCTCTTCCACCGCCCCAACCAACGCTGGTTCCTACGCCGTCGTTGCCACCGTCACCGATCCGAACTACACCGGGGCCACCAGCGGCACACTTGTCATTTCCAAAGCCGCCGCCACCATCGCCCTCGGCGATCTAACACAAACCTATGATGGCACTTCCAAGGACGCGTCCGCTGTCACCAGTCCCGTAGGTAAAACAGTGAGTCTCACCTATGACGGTTCCTCCACGGCCCCAACCAACGCCGGTTCCTACGCCGTCGCCGCCACCGTCACCGATCCGAACTACACCGGGATCACCAGCGGCACGCTTGTCATCTCCAAGGCCGCCGCCACTATCACCCTTGGAAATCTATCAGCCACCTACGATGGTACCTCCAAGAGCGCATCCGCCGTCACCAGTCCCGTCGGAAAATCCGTGAGCCTCACTTACGACGGCTCGTCCGCCGCCCCGACCAACGCCGGCTCCTACGCCGTCGCCGCCACCGTCACCGATCCGAACTACACCGGGGCCACCAGCGGCACACTTGTCATTTCCAAAGCCGCCGCCACCATCGCCCTCGGCGATCTAACACAAACCTATGATGGCACTTCCAAGGACGCGTCCGCCGTCACCAATCCCGTCGGCAAAACAGTGAGTCTCACCTACGACGGCTCTGCGACCGCTCCGACCAACGCCGGTTCCTATGCCGTCGCTGCTTCCGTCACCGACCCGAACTACACCGGCACCGCCAGCGGCACGCTCGTCATCTCCAAAGCCGCCGCCACCATCGCCCTCGGCGATCTAACACAAACCTATGATGGCACTTCCAAGGACGCGT
>CANBTO010000379.1 GCA_947372405.1 Verrucomicrobiaceae bacterium | reverse complement strand
GCTATTCCAGTTCACTGAGCATCCTGCCCTTCGAGAGTTATGTGGACCGCTGGTTCCACATCAACGGCCTCCAGCAAAGCCTCATCCTCACCGGCGCGGTGTTCCTGCTCCTGTTCCTGCCCAAGATCCTCGCCGTCCTCGGCGCGATCCTGTCCACCCGCACCCGCCGCTCCTTTGGCGGCATGCTGCCCATCCTGACCGGCGCGTTGCTTGAAACCCTCGTCTCCATGCTGCTCGCTCCCTGCATCATGGCCGCGCACACCATGATGGTCATCAGCATCTTCCTCGGCCGCGCCGTCGGCTGGGGAAACCAGAACCGCGAGACCGACGGCACCTCCTGGGGGGACGCCATCCGTTTCCACGCGGTGCAGACCATCCTCGGCATCGTCTGGTCCGCCGTCGCCATCAACATCGGCTACCATGCGAAGGTTCCCGGCAATTTCGCCTCCAGATACGCGTTCTCCCTCTGGATGATCCCCATCCTCGCAGGGCTGCTTCTATCAGCTCCAGTCTCGGTCTGGACCAGCCGCTCCCGCTACGGCAGGGCGCTGCGCCGCCACAAGATCCTCGCCACCCCGGAGGAACTCGAACCGCCGTCCATCATCCGCCTCGCGGACGAGGCGAAAGCCGCCGTCGATCCCGCGCTCGACGCCTCCCGCGCCAGCCGCCGTGGCCTCATCGCCGCCGTGGTGGATCCCTACGTCAACGGCGTCCATGTCTCGCTGCTCGAACACGGCGAACTCACCGAAGCCGGGGAAGCCCTCGCGGAACGCTGCCTCTCCGCCGGCCCGGCCGATCTCTCCAAAAACGAACTCTCCGAGCTACTCTATCTTGCCCCCGCCATGCTGTTAATGCACCGTGCGGTATGGCTACGCTCCACCGAGGGCATGCACTCCGCCTGGACCCAGGCCGTGGAAAGCTATCGCAGACGCCTCGATCAATCCTCATCTCCGGAACCCACCTAACCCGCACCATCCCATGCTCCAGATAAACCCCGACCTAACCGATCTCGTCTCCGACGCCGCCGCCGGACTGCTCACCCATCTCCACTCCAAGGCCACCATCACCGCCGCCGCGCCCGGCCGCGTGAACCTCATCGGGGAACACATCGACTACTGTGACGGCTTCGTCATGCCCTTCGCCATCGACCGCTACGTGGTCATCGCCGGCACGGCCAACGGCACCAACCAGGCCCGCATCGGCACCTCGCTCAACGACCAGATCGCCGTGCTCGACCTCACGCAGCCGCAGCAGGTCGCGGAACCGAAATGGGCGAACTACATCCGCGGCGTCATCCACGGCTTCCAGGTCCGCGGCCACCACATTCCGGGTTTCGATGCCTTCATCCTCTCCTCGGTGCCCGGAGGAGCCGGCCTCTCCTCGTCCGCGGCGCTTGAGTGCGCCACCGCCACCTTCCTCGAAGGCCTGCTCGACACCCGCCTCCAGACCCGCGAGAAAGCCCTGCTCTGCCAGAAAGCCGAGCATGACTTCGCCCACGTCCCCTGCGGCATCATGGACCAGTTCGCCTCCGCCTTCGGCAAGGTCAACCGCCTCGTCCTCATCGACTGCCAGACCGGAGAGCCCGAACTCGTCCCCTTCGAAAACCCGGATCTCACGGTGCTCATCTCCAACACCATGGTGCATCACGAACTCTCCGACGGCGGCTACGCCTTGCGCCGCAAGCACACCGAGGACGGCCTCGCCATTCTCGGCAAGGCCTCGTGGCGCGATGTCTCCTCCGCCGACGTCCAGGCGAACTGGGATAAACTCGGCGATCCCATCAACCGCCGCTCCCGCCACGTGGTCGGCGAGATTTCCCGCACTATCGCCGCCGCCGCCGCGCTTGCCAGAAACGACTTCGAAACCCTCGGCCCCTTGATGGCCGCCAGCCATGACTCCCTGCGCGACGACTTCGAAGTCTCCTGCAAGGAACTCGACATCATGGTAGATCTCGCCCGCGGCATCGGCCGCAGCGGCGGGGTCATCGGCGCCCGCATGACCGGTGGCGGTTTCGGCGGATCCACCGTCACCCTCTGCGAATCCGGCAAGGCCACCGCCATCGCCGCGGCGCTCTCCGAAGGCTATGAAAAAGCCACCGGCATCAAGCCGCAGATCTTCGCCTCGCGGCCCTCGCAAGGCGCCCATCTGGTGCACAAGGCATGAAGTCTCGAAAGAGAAGAGAAACCGCAGATGGACGCAGAGAATCCAAGAGTTGGGTGAAAGGGCTAGCTCACCCACAGGATTCGAGTCCCATGTTTCATCAGCCTCTTCACATCAGTGTTCATCTGCGTGAATCTGCGGTTCATTTTCCTCTTTAGCACCAGAACACAGTGGTTGGGTGTGGAAAGGCGAGAAACTTCAAAAATTCACCGCCAAGGCGCCAAGAGCGCCAAGGAAAGTCAGGTTTTCTCATCTGAAAATCCAACTTGGCGACCTTGGCGTCTTGGCGGTGAAAAAATCCAAGTGAGTCGTCAGGCTGAAGCCTACTGCGCCCTGAGCGTTTCCAGATAGGCTTCCAACGCGGACGCACAGGCCCGTCGGCTCGTTTCATCCGTGCTGGCCTTCGTGGTGACGGTAAAGCCGCAGAACGTGGCCACCAGAAACGCCGCCTCCGCCTCCGGCTGGATGGACCGGTGGATCCAACCCTCGGATTTCCCCCGCTCCAGCAGCCCGGCCGTCGCCGCACGCCAGGCGGCGAACAATCCCTCCAGCGCACCACCCAGCGTCTCGTCGATGGCCGCCGTCTCCGCCGTCAGCAACACCAGCGCCGATAGCTCGTCCGCAGGCCGCAGCTCCAGACAACGCGTCCGACAAAACCCCTGCAACGCTTTCAGCGAACCGATGGCCTCCAGCGGCGTGATCCAGACCTGGGTGATCCCGGCGGTTAGAGGCCCGAGAATCCAAGCCTCCGTCAGTTTGGTCTTGTCCGCGAAATGATGGAACAGCGCGCCCTTCGTCAGCCCCGCCCGCGAAACAATCCCGCCGAGCCCCGTCGCCGCATAGCCCACCCGCGCAAACTCCACTCCCGCCGCATCCAGAATCGCCTGCCGCGTCACCACCGGTTCCTTCCTGCGCTGCTTCATTCCAATTCCTTACCGACCCATCGGTATGCTGGAAAGCACGAAAACCCGGACCCACCCGTAGGGTTCCTGCATGAGGAATCGTTCTTTGAGCTGGACGGGGCGGATGGAAGAATTTGAACCGCCAAGACGCCAAGTCCGCCAAGGAAACTCCAGGCGAGTGCCTCTACATTGCGATTTTCCATCCGTTGAGCTTGGCGTCTTGGCGGTGAAAACACCTCTTCATTCCGGATTTTGCCACAACCTCTCCCCGGTGCAATTGCCTTGGAGTCACTGGTCTCCGGACCACAATCAAAGAAGCGGGCATGCTCGACATCGCGATTGAAGAGTCAGGCACCGCGAATCCGGCGAATCCGGCGAATCTTCAGAATGGCATCCCCATTCCCCCACTCCGCGCCGGGGTTTCTTTCGTGCGTCTATCCGCCATGGCATGTCTCCCGAATCCGGACCTTGGCTTGCCACGGCGCAGCGCAGCAAAGCCGGGCACGTGCAACCCGAAAATCCTTGTGAAATCAATGGATTCCGACAAACCTTTCGCGGATGGATCGTCTGGATATCACATCCGGAGAGCCTACGAACAAAACCTGTTGCGGAAATAAATATATGCGCAAGATCCATCGCTGGCTGGGCGTTCCCGCCGCTATTTTCCTCCTCCTCGCTTCGTTCACCGGCGTTTGGCTGGAGTGCGTCAAGTTCTTCGGTGCAGAGGAGACCGAGCGTGAGCGTATTCGCGACCTAACATCATCCGTTACCTCGCAGAGTGTAGGCGCGGAGTTTGGCGACAGCTTCGAGAAGGCCCGCGTGGCCGCCGCCGCGCGGGCTGGCGCGCAGCCGCTCGACAAGATGGTTTGGCAGCTCAAGGGCGATGCGCCGACCATCACTTTCTATTTCGGCCCGAATGGTCAGCAGGCGGGACGGCGCATCGCCGTCCACGCCCGCACAGGTGAGGTTCTCAGCGTGGAGGATTACACCGAAGATTCGTTGATTCTCCGGCTTCACTCCGGCGAAGCGTTTGGCGACGGTGGCATGGTGCTCGGCATGGTCTGGGGTACTCTGCTGTTTGCGCTGACTGTTACCGGCATCATCATTTACTTCCGCATGAAACCACGCACGCCTCGCACCGGCATGCGAAAAGTCTTTTGGGCTTTCTCGAGTGCTCTCTTCCTCGCCTCGGGCGACTCCGCTAACGCGGACTCGCCGTTCTTTACAGACGACCCGCTTTTCTCGCCCGGCTGGGAAATCAAGCTCGGCATGGTCGCTGAACACAACGCCTCCGGCGATGCGCTCGCCGGCCCGATTCTCGACCTCAACTACGCTATCGTTCCCACCGTCCGCCTCAACCTGACGTTGGCTGGTGTCGGACTTGACCCCGACAATGGGCCCAGCGTGTATGGCTTTGGCACCACGGACTTCAAAGTGAAGTGGCGCTTCTTGGAAGAAGACCCGCAGGGCTGGTTCCCTGCGGTTTCCATCGCGCCCAAGGTGACTATCCCGACGGCGAGCACAAATCGAGGATTGAGCGATGGCATTTGGCGGGCGCAGTTGC
Organism: Verrucomicrobiaceae bacterium; assembly: GCA_947372405.1. The sequence goes on along the minus strand of CANBTO010000379.1, from coordinate 826 downwards.
CCATTGAGATTGGCAAGACTGTAGGCAACTGGTATCACTTCGCGGAGGCTGGCTATTTGTGGGCATTTGACAGCTCGGCCAGCGACGCTGCCTTTGGAGGCATCGGCTCGCTTTACAACTTTAACAAGCACTTCGCCGTTGGCACGGAACTTTACACGGTCATCCCGGTAGATGACTCGCGTGATTATACTTTTCTAACGACGCTTGGCGCGATCTACGCCTTCGACGCCAACTGGTCGCTCAAAGCCAGCATCAGCCAATCGCTGCGCGATGACACCCAGCCGGGGCCGCGTCCCGTCGGACAGTTTTACGTCGTATGGAACTTCTGATCCACACCTCATCCCATAACAATCAGAATCGCCGAAGGCGAGACACCGCCCCCCACCAGCCGCACTGTTCCCGATGATCTCACGTAATTACAACCCCAACGCTGCGTTCGACGCTCGCTCCCGCTAGCGGGGTTGCGTGCTCTTGGACGTTGCCAGAGAAATCGTGAATGACCGCTGCCCTAATCCTCGCGGCTTTTTTAGCCGCTGCCATTTCGGGAGCCGCTGGCTTCGGCGGCGCGTTGCTTTTGTTGCCCTTACTTATTGTCACTGTCGGTCCGGCGCAGGCTGTTCCTCTGCTCACGGTGGCGCAGTTCGCCGGCAACCTTTCCCGGATGGCGTTCGGCTTTAGGGACATCCACTGGTATCCCGTAGTGCTCTTTCTCGCGACGGCCATCCCGTGCGCAGTGGCCGGTTCGATTTGCTTCGTTTCGCTGCCCAGCGCGCTGGCTACGCGCGGCATCGGTTTGGTGCTTGTGGTCTTTGCCTTTCTCCGCTGG
>CANBTO010000378.1 GCA_947372405.1 Verrucomicrobiaceae bacterium | reverse complement strand
GCCCGTCGTCACCGCTGCGGTGCCGCTGCGCCCGCTGGCTCCTAAAGGCGCATCCAATGCTCGCGTCGCCCCCCGCGCCAAAGCCAAGACCGATGGCGGCGTGGTGAAGTTTTTCATGATCGGCATCCTCGCGGTGCTTGGTTTCCTCACTTACGAGCATTTGCAAAAACCGGAGCCGGTGAGCCAAGGGAGCAGCGTGGAAAATAAAGTCCCCCTCCCGCCCGGGCCGCCCGATCCCGTCATCCCGCCTCCGCCTCATCCGCCCAAGCGGGAGGAACATGATACGCCTCATCCCGAACCCACGGAGACTGTCAGCCATACCGAGCCAGTCACGCCGCCGGTCGTGGATTCCCACCCTGATCCCGTCTCTGAGAATACCCAGGACCTGCCGCCCGGCGATCCTGAGCTGCTCCAGCGCGCGACCGGCTTGATTCTGGATGCCCGCAAAAAGCGGGACACCGGCTACTCAGATAATGTCAATGCTTTGCTGTTCCAATTCGCCAGCCATGCTCACACCGGCAAGCAGGAGGACGCCGTTTTCATGGAAAATCTCAGGAGAATGCTCGTCGGCAACCGCGTGCCCTCGACGGACGGTTTCCAAGGACTCACTGACGAGGTCTGCAAAAACTTCGCGCTGGCCCAGTCCAAGGAGAAGGGCATCGAGGACGCCCACCGCAACGATCTCACCCGCATCCGCGATGCTTATGTGACTCGCCTCAAAGGAGCTGCTACCGATAGCGCCGACGCCGGACTCAAGAAGCGCCTACTCGCCCAAGCGGAGCGTGCGAGCGATCTGGACGTCTGGGTGCAATTGCTCGCGCCCGAGACCAAGTCTGTCCCTGAACCCCACAATGCCGCTTTCGTCGGCAAGTGGGCGGTCCAAAATAGCGATCACACAGAGCAATGGGTCGCGTATCCAGACGGCAAATTGGATGTCCTCCACAACAAGCAAGGAGTGACCTGGCGTCTCCTCGATGACGGCACGATCGAACTCACTTGGCCAGGCAGGAACCCTTGCATTTTAAGACGCGGTGACGCCGGCTGGATCGGTGAGAATCCCTTCAAGAAGAAATTGATCCTCACTCGTGGGGACTGGTGACCGAGTCCGCTGATCGCCACTCTGGCAACCCAGCCAGTTCACCCACGGCGGGCAGGTTCAGGGCTTGAGAAAATTCTGGATCAGGCGAATCCCCGCGTCCTGGCTTTTTTCCGGGTGGAACTGGCAGGCGAAAAGTCTGCCCCGACCGACGGCGGCGGCGAAGGTCTGGGTGCCGTAGGTGGTTTGCGCCACGCAGACGGCAGGGTCCAGCGGCTCCGGGAAAAACGAGTGGACATAATAGAAGTATGGCTCCGCACCGAGGTCATGCCAGACCGGGGTTTCGCCGCCGGTGGCGACGGCGGAATTCCAGCCCATGTGCGGGATTTTCAATCCGGGTTCATCGAGGAAACGGCGGACCCGGCCGGGCACACAGCCCAGCCCGCGCACGCCGGGCGCTTCCTCGCTGGAATCGAACAGAATCTGATAGCCGACACAGATGCCGAAGTAGGGGCGATCCGCGGCGATCCAATGCTTGAGGAAGGTATCGAGCCCGCGATTTTCAAGCCGCTCCATGCAGTCGCCAAAGGCTCCTTGGCCGGGGAGAATGAGGTGGGTGACGCCCGCGGCTTGGTCCGGGCTGGCGATCACTTGGGGTTCCTGACCGAGAGCGAGCAGGGCATTGGCGACGCTGCGGAGATTGCCGCCGCCGTAGTCGATGATTCCAACTTTCACAGTGCGTCTTTGGTGCTGGGAATTCCAATCACCCGTGCATCCCGCTCGCAGGCGTCGCGCAGGGCGCGGGCGAGGCCCTTGAAGATGGCTTCCGCGATGTGGTGGCCATCGCGCCCGTATAACAGCTCGACGTGGATATTGGCGCGCAGATTTGAAGCCACGGCCCGGCAGAATTCCTCGACCAGAGTGAAGGGCATGTTCGGTGCCGAGGGTGTCCCGGCAGGTGCGCGGAACTCCAGGTGCGGGCGGTTGCTGAGATCGACCACCACGCGGGCGAGCGTTTCATCCATGGGCAAATAAGCGCAACCATAACGGCGGATGCCGGCCTTCGTCCCGAGCGCCTCGCGCAGACAATCGCCGATGACGATGCCGGTGTCCTCGATGGTGTGATGGAAGTCCACCCCGATGTCGCCCACGGTTTTCACCGTGAGATCAAACAAGCCATGCTTCGCAAACAAGGTGAGCATGTGATCGAAAAACGGGACGCCGGTATCGATGCGAGAAACTCCGGTGCCGTCGATGTCGAGCGACAATTCGATAGCGGTCTCTGCGGTCTTGCGGCTGCGGGTGGCGGTGCGGTGGGTGACCATGGCTGAGGGCGGGAAGGGAAATTTACTTAATGCCTTTCGCCGCATTTTCAAGCTGCGTGAGGTAGCGGAGAGGGACACCGGCCGCTTTGGCATTGTTCATGGCGGCGCTGACGGCGGCGAGAGTCCGGCCGTTGTGAATCACGGAATAGGCATCCCGGTAGGCCTTGCCACCCTCGACGCCGAGCACGGTCTTGACCGTGGCGAGGCGGGTCAATTCCAGCTCACCGAAGCGCACGGTGTCATCCAGCGATGCTTTGTGATAGGGATTGGGAGTGACCCAGAGCTGCTTCTCGTTCTTTTCCCTTTTGTAAAGGGCATCGATCTCGGCGGTTTCCGCTTTGATCGCGCGCTCGGTGATGTTGCGATTTTCCGTGGACATGCCTTGCAAGCCCGAGTCGCGCTGCTTGATGCGGGCATCGATGGTGAGGAGCAGTTCCTTGTTCTCGGCGACGTGAGCTTGGATCACTTGTCTGACCAACGGCAACAGCGCCCCGTAGGATAGGCTGGTGCGGTAATCGCGGTCGAAGGTCTGGAAAATCCGCAGCGCGGCGACCACCTGACCTTGGTCGATGAGGGTGCGGATCTTGGATTCCATGATGCGGGCGTCGAGATCATAGGCATTTGGCTCTCTTTGATCGGGCATAATCACCGCGCCATTGAGTTTCACGCCGCCTGCGGAGATTTTGGCGGACTCGGCCTTGAGGGTTTCGAGAATCTGCTTGGCGGCTGCGATATTGGTGCTGCGGGGGAAGGCAGTGAGAAATTTCTCAACCGCGGAAATCCGCTGCGGATAATCCTCCGCCGTCAGCAAATCCGGAGTGGGCACCAGTTTGGCAAGCGCCTCGAACGCTCGCACATCCGGCAAGTCGCGATCGATTTTCACGACGTCGGCTTTTGCAATTCTGCGCTCGTCCTTGATGGTCTTGGTGAAGGCGACTTCAATGACATATTGGTTGCCTGTCTCACTGATGACCACGCCTTCAAAGCTGGTCCCATCTTTGAGGGTGATCTTATCCGCGCTGCAAGGCAGCAGGAACATCAACAGGCAGGATGCGGCGATGGCGTCAATCGATTTCATAAAATGGGTTCGCAAGTGGCGGACTCGGGGTAGGATTCACAATTTCGGGGTCGAGGGCAAGACCGCTTCTTGCAAGGCTGCTGGCGTGGAGATCATACGCGTCTCGCCGCTGGCGAAAATCAATTTCACCGAGCCGTCCGGGATGAGATCGGCGGGTTTCGCATTGCGGCGTTGGATCATCCGCAAGGGCAGCCGCTGGGTGGCCAGCAACATCTCCGGCGAGATTCCAGCACCGATGACGAGAATCACTTTGTGTTCTCGGGCTAGGGTGGCTTGCAACAAATCCGTGTAAAGCACCGGTCGGTCCGCCGAACTCGCGGGCAGCGGGACGACCAAATCGGCGAGCCCCGCCACCAGCGGCCGATCACGCTCGGCCAGCCGACACTCGGCGAAGGAAAGCAGTCCTTTGGAGGAATCGTCGAAGAGCATCACCGAGTCAGAGATCGGCAAGTCGAGGATTTTCGCGTCATCCGGGCATTCCTTGAGATAGCCAGGACCCGTGAAAAGTTCCGCCGCCGTGGAGGCGAGATCGTCGGCCCAGCCGAGCCATTTTTCATCCGAGGTGATCGCGTTGACGTCGAGCGCTGCCTGTAAGGCGAGGCCGTAGAGAAAAGCGCGCCCCTCGCCATGCGTCGCCGGAGCGGGTTTGGAAAACTGCCTCAGCCGTGGTCCCTCCGTGAAAGCGACCCGGCATTTCCCCAACAACTCACGCGCTTTTTCCCGAAATTGCCCATCCCCCGTGACCGCGAAGGCGGCGGCGTAGGCTGAGACCATGCGGAAGCTGGCCGACGCGTGCGAGCAATCATCGCGACTCGTCTGACCGAGCCGGGCGATGCGGACCTGGAGCAGTTTTTGCCGGACCGTTTCATACCGGGGCGCGAAAACCTCGAGCGTTTGGCCTTGTTCGGTCGCGAGTCGCGCGGGCGATTTGCCCATGGCGAGACTGTTGCTGCGGAAAAACTCGCGGCGTGGATCCGCCTCAGACGGCAAATTCCCCAAGCCCTTCATGTTCGTCGCCTTGATCCACCAGACCGCATCGGCCGGTGGCAGTTCTTTCTCGATGTCCTCCACGGTCCACAGCCAAGCGGCCGGTTCGGACTCCGCCTGCGCGCCGATGGAGAACAGCCCGTCGTAGGTGGAAAATGATTTTTCCGCAAACTTGATGAGTCCCAGCGCCCGTTCCAGCGTCTCCGCATCCCCCGTCGCCCGGTAGGCATCGATCAAGGCCACCGCCGCCCGCGCCTGCGTAATACAGTCGCGGGAAAACCCCGGCAAGGCCCAGGAATTCCCACGCCGCGAAGTGAAAACGCCGCCATCTAAGGGATCAAACATCGCACTCCCGAATAAATCGACCAGCAGCTCACGGGTCGTTTCCAAACAGCGGGAACGCACGGCATCAGGCAGCCCTGGGTGAATCGCCGCAGTCGCCAGTAAATCCACCGAGCCCGCCGGAAACAACCCGCCGGCCTGATCGAAACTGCGGGAAAGCGGGTCATAGAACGAGGCGAGCTGACGCAAACTCCGCTCGACGTCCGCCGCAGGATTCGCGCTGGCTTGCATGGAATTCCTCTGCTGGGTCATCCGCTCAGCACGGGTCACATTATCCGAGGCGCTGTTCTTTGAGACATACCCAGCCTGATTCGCCAGATCCTCCTTCCACAGGCGGTTGACCATCGAATGGGATTGATTGAACAACTCGACGGCCTTCCCTGCGGATACCCGTGGCACCGGAATCCACGCGACCGGGTTGCCTGTGGGAGTCAGCCAGACAAACAATGGCAATTGCAGCCCTTGGTGGATTTCCGCACACAGTTCCGGAGCTAACAGGCCCACCTCGCGGGCCGAATCGCCGTCGATGAGCACCGAGACATACTCGTGATTGATCTCATCCACCAGCGCAGCATCCTTCGTCAAGGCCGCCAGCACACTCTGATACCCCGGCTGTTGTGGCATCGCAATGACTGCGAACACCAGCCGCTTGGCTCCCCTCGCCCGCAGCAGTGTGTCCTTCGTCCATGGCTGCCA
>CANBTO010000377.1 GCA_947372405.1 Verrucomicrobiaceae bacterium | reverse complement strand
GCCACGTGATCCACGGCGCGGGTTTCAACGAGGAGCAGCAGAAGGAACTGACCGCAGCCTTCGAGGAGGCGAAACGCAAGAGGCTGTGGAACGACGGCTACGCTGCGCAGAAGTTCCGCCGGGTGAAAGGCGACGAGCCCGTCAGCCTGCTCGATGCGCTGGTGAAGGCCTTCCCCAAGGAATCGCCCGCCCTGCTGCGGAGTTGCCTCGACGGAGGAGACATCCTCGTCAACGGCAACCCCACCAACGCGGCAGCCAAAGTCACCGGAAAGGACAAGGTGCTCATCGTCTTCGGCGGCGACAAGCCATGTTATGCATCGAGAAACCGCGCCGAGTATTTCGCGGAGGGCGTGCAGTCATGGTTCGACACGAACCGCACCATGGACCACGACCACAACCAGATCCATACCCGCGACCAGCTCAAGGCCTACGACCCGGGCCTCGCCAAGTTGTGCGAGGAGGTCCTCGGCGACAGTGAATGGCGCTTCGTCTCTCCACGACTCCGCGCTGGCAAGGACCATCTCCAAGGCTACGATCCCGCCAAATCCCCGGTGGTCGTGAAATCCGATTTCATCGATACCGCGGCCCAGGACTACTATGATGAATACTGGGCTCCATTCTGGCAGCGGTTGCAGGACAAACATCCGGTCGATCCGTCGTCCATGACCCACAAGGAAGAGGAGAAAAACACACCGGTTGCACAGCCACTCAAACCCACGCACTAGCATCCGTCCCCCCGCTCCGTCCTTGCCCATGGCTGCGATCCGCGCTTCGATCATTTCACACATGCAACCAGGCATGCTTTCAACCAACCATCCCAGCCAACCAAACGAGTGTCCCTGTGCTGGAAGAAACCCTATCTCGCGATGCATCGGCGGTTTCCGCTTTGCACTCTTCCTGGCGGGCTCCCTACTAACATCTGTCTGGTCCCCTACCCTTGCCGCTGCGGAAGCACCTGAAATTTCCTATCCGACATTGGAGCAGAGGAAACCCTCGCCTGGACATGTGACCTACCACATTGATCCCTCGGCCGGAGATGACTCCAATACCGGCACGTCCCGCGGAAAGGCTTGGAAAACATTCCACCCTATCAACCAGCTCCGGCTCGCGCCGGGTGACAAGGTCGAGATCGACGCACCCGGAAAGTTCTCCCATACGCTCTCGCTCGCCGGAACCGGCAGTGCGGAGCAGCCGGTGGAGGTCCGTTTCGCCCCCGGCCGCTTCGATTTCCATCCCGACGACATGTTCCGGGAGGCCTATCAGATCTCCAACACCAACGATGTCCCGGACGGACCGAAGGCTGTCGCCATTCTGTTAGCAGGCGTCAAACACCTCCGCCTCTCAGGACCGGGCGCGTCGATCGTCTGCCGCGGCAAGATGATCGAGACCTGCATCGACGGCTGCGAGGACGTCACGATCGCAGGCTTGAGCTTCGACTACCAGCGGCCGACGGTCTCCGAGTTCAGCGTGGCTGCGGTGGGTGACGGCCACGTCGATCTCTCGATCCACAGGGATTCCAGCTACGCGGTCGAAAATGGAACCATCGTGTGGAAGGGGGAAGGCTGGAGCCACACCACCGGTCTTGCCCAGGAACTGGATCCCGCCACCGGCATTCTCCGCCGGCGCAAGGACCCGCTGGCGGGCCTTGTCTGCAAGGAGATCAAACCCTTTCTCGTCCGCGCCACGGGGAAGTGCGACATGAAACCCGGCCGCATCTATCAGATACGCGAGACCCTGCGCGACTGCGCCGGCTTCTTCACCCGCAACAGCCGCGACGTCACATGGAGGAACATCAACATCCGTTTCATGCACGGCATGGGAATGGTCAGCCAGTTTTCCGAAAACCTCACCTTCGATTCCGTGGTCATCGCACCGGACAAGGCCGGCGGTCGCACCACCGCCGCATGGGCGGACTGCATCCACGTTTCAGGCTGCAAGGGTGCAGTGGTTTTGAGAAACTGTGTCTTCTCCGGCGCGCACGACGACGCGCTCAACATCCACGGCACCTATCTGCGTGTGGTCGAACGCCTGCCCGGCGACAAAATCAAGGTGCGCTTCATGCAGCCACAGACCTTCGGTTTCATGGCCTTCCACAAGGGCGACGGGATCGAGTTCGTTCATTCGGCCTCGATGGAGGATTTCGGCACCAATCGCATCCTTGAGGCGCGCATGCTCAATCCGAAGGAACTGCTTCTCACACTGGAAAAGCCCCTGCCGGAGGATTTCGAGGAGAATGACGTCATCGAGAACGTCACATGGACTCCGGAGGTGGAGATCCGGGGCTGCAAGGTATCGCACATCCCGACCCGCGGATTCCTCCTCAGCACCCGGCGCAAGGTGCTGGTGGAGGACAACGAGTTTCACGCCACTCACATGAGCGCCATTCTCGTCGCAGGTGACGCACGGAGCTGGTTCGAGTCCGGAGGCGTGCGGGACATGACGGTCCGCAACAACCGCTTCATCAACTGCGGCGAGCCGGTCGTGAGCATCAACCCGGACAACAGCGACTCCAACGACTCGATCCACCGCAACATCCGCATCGAGAACAACCGCTTCGATCTTGCCGGCAGGGTCAGCGTCAAGGCAAGTGGAACCACCGGCCTGCGTGTCACCGGCAACCGGATCTCCTCTGTGGCCAGTCTCGACGACGCACGCTCGATCCGCACCGAGGACTGCGACGATGTGGTTGTGGAAAACAACATCTATCAGCGGACCGCCAAGTAGCCGCACGCTGCGGAAACCATCATGAAACCGTATTCACGCACCCGTGCCGCGGGCATTCCGCACGCAACCCTTGTCCTCACCGCATGGCTCACATTTCAAGGCCCGGTGGCCATGGCGGGTGAAGCCCGCTTCAAGGACTGCTACGCCACATGGAGCGATACCGAACTCACGATTGGAAACACGCGGATCGAGCGCAAATGGAGCATCCGCCAGGGCCTCCTCACTCCGACATCGCTGCGTGACAAGTCCGTCTCCCGCGAGTGGCTGCGCGCACCCGGCCGCCAGGCCGCACCTTCTCCCGGCGGCAGTCCTGCGGTGGAGGAACGCACCACAAGCTTTACCACCCGCTCGGGCAAACTCGGCCCGGTGGAAGCGGAGTCGCTCGTGATCGAGATGGAAAGCAAAGGAAACCTTTCCTCTTTCAAGTGCCGGTTCCAGGTTTTCCCTGAAGCCAGCGGCATCACCATCGACTTCGATCCGGGCATCAGCCCGCCGCTTCAGGCGAACGCCAAGGACAAGGAAACCACCAGGACTCCGGACGGCATCGAAGCCCCCGCCGCCAAGCCTAACAAAAAGCCGAAAGACCTGGACGCCATCGAGGACCTGATGCTCGACGCCCGCCACTTCCGTTTCACCCAGGTCTCGCTGATGGACCAGACGGACCGCCAGAACGAACTGGTTCATGAACAGGACTGGCTGCCGCTTCAGGACGAGTTCGACCTAACAGGAAACCTGTTCTCCATCGAGGACCCGCTCACCGGCGATGGCCTGGTCTTCCTCAAGCTCGCGCCGCTCCCCCACGCACGCACCGTGAAGAACCCGTTCGACGCGCGGGTCCTCGGCGGCAACAGGCGCGTGCTCTTCACCGGCCATGGTTATCCCTCCGTGTTGTTGGAATACACCGGTGGCCAAGCCGGGCGCATCGCCGCGCTGCAGGACTTCCAACGCTGCCTGCGCACCTTCGATCCGGATCGCGACGCAAGGTTTCTCAGCAACACCTGGGGTGACCGCTCGGCGGACTCACGGGTCAACGAAGCGTTCATGCGCAAGGAGATCGATGCCGGATCACGCATCGGAGTGGATGTCGTGGAAGTCGATGATGGCTGGCAGAAAGGCAAATCCGGGAACTCCGCCTTCGGCAAGGGCGCATGGGGCCGCTTCCATGCCGCAGATCCCGAATTCTGGTCCGCCCACCCCGAGCGTTTTCCCCATGGCTTGAAACCGCTCGTCGAGGCCGCCGCCGCCAAGGGCATGAAATTCGGGCTGTGGTTCGGCCCGGATTCCGAGAACGGCATGGCGAATTGGGAACGCGACGCCGACCTGCTGCTCACCCGCTGGAAGGACGATGGCGTCCCCTACATGAAGATCGACGCAGTGGATCTCACCACTCCCGGCTCCGAACAAAACCTCCGCAACTTCTACGACAAGATCCTCCGCACCTCCGCCGGACAAGTGACCTTCGACGCCGACGCCACCGCCGGTCTGCGCACCAGCTATTTCGGCGCGCCCGCCTTGGGACCGGTGTATGTCGAGAACCGCTACACCGACTGGCAGAACTACCACCCGCATCTCACGCTGCGCACCTTGTGGAAACTCGCCGCCCACGTCGATCCGCTGCGCCTGCGCATGGAGTTCCTCAACAACCACCGCAACGCGGCGCTCTACAAGGACGATCCCCTCGCTCCCGCCCGCTACTCGCCGGACGCGCTCTTCGCCACCGTCATGTTTTCGAATCCGCTCGGCTTCTTCGAATCCTCAAACCTGCCCGCGGAGTATTTCGAAAAACTGCCGCCGCTCGTCACCGCATGGAAAAAGGAACGTGAGGCCATCTTCTCCGGCCACATCATCCCCATCGGCAGCGCCCCGGACGGTGCCGAATGGACCGGCTTCGCCTCCACCGCCAAGGACGGCCAAAGCGCCCGCCTCGTCATCTTCCGCGAGTTCAACGACGCGTCCTCATGGTCCGTGAAAATCCCCCTGCTCCATCCCGCCAAACACTCCGTCACCGTGCTCGGCGGCTCCGGCAGCGCCACCCTCAACGACGGCATCCTCACCGCCAACATCCCGGAGAAACTCCAGTATCTCTTCCTGCGCGTCGAGTGATGCACGATGTGCCGCCTTTTCAATGGTAGGGACGCACCGACGCGCACGTCAGTCTTCCTCCGCTTCACCGGCTCCGCCATTCTTCGGACGACCGGTCGTCGTCCTTGGCGGACGATCCGGTGCGTTTCACTCCTTCGCCGGTCCCATCGTCCCGCCTTCCACCAGGCGCGCCGGAGTAAAGGTCTGCCGGATGTCGTTTTTCCCGAGTCCCACGTGGCTGGCCCATTGCACAATCCGCCGCACCACATGGAGAATGTCCCACGTGATGTGGGCGATGGACGGCCGACACCAGACGAACGTGCGGTCCGGATCACTGCAGATCAACGAGACGTCCTCCGGCACCTTGAGGCCCCGCCGGGCAAGCTGGTGTTTCACGGCATGGAACAGATACGCCTCGTCGATGAGCATTGCGGTGGGTGGAGTGATATGGAAGAGTGAATCGAGCACGTGCATGAGCCCTTCCGGGCCGGCCTCCCAGTCGGGAAGATTGTAATGGCTGGTGGGGATGCCCTGCGCCTCCATTTCCTCAAGAAACGCGCGTTCAACCGTCCCCGGTTCCGGCAGCCGCCTCGCCTTCAACGCTAACAGAACCATCCGCCGATGCCCGAGTGCGCTCAGCCGCCGGACGATCTGCCGAAAACAAATGGC
>CANBTO010000376.1 GCA_947372405.1 Verrucomicrobiaceae bacterium | reverse complement strand
GGTCCTCTGCACCACCATGGGTGCCGCCACCGACCTCACGAACGAGGGCCTGCGCCGGCTCGTGGTCAACGGCGTGTTCTGGGGCCTCGGCCTCGAGGTGCCCGCAAAGGCGAATGTGGACATCGTCGGCAGCTTCGAACCGCTGATGTATGGCAACGACGGCTTCCACAAGAACGTGAAGCCCGCCGATCATGCGGTGAAGCCCTAACATGTCCGTGATGCCGGCCGCTTTGCGGAAGATTTGAAAACTTCGATCTTCCACGCCCCGAAGTTCCGCTTTTAGATTCGCGCATGCACGAAAAAATCCCTCTGAAATCCTCTGTCCACCTCGGCATCGTGCCGACGCATCTCCGCTTTGTCGGCTCGCTGCTGCCTGATGAAAACGGCCGGTTTCCCCGCAATGCGGCAGGAGAAATCCTGGTGGTGGCGGGCGTCAGGGACTTGGTGGAGACATCGCGGGTTCCGTTCGGCTGCGTGCAGGTTTCCATTTTCCCCGGCACGAATCCGGAAGAACTCGACGCTCTTGTCGCAGGCCTGAAAGGTCTGGGACTTGAAGTGGACTTCGTGCTGATGGTCGGCGGCGTCAATCCGATGAACCCTGCCGATGAGGATGCCGTGATCGCGCAGCTCCTCCCAAGCCTCAAGGCCGCCGTGGCCCATGGCACCAAGCACGTTTCCTCCACCTCGATCGAGGAATGGATGAGCGCGAACGAGACCCGCCGCGAGGGCGCGGATTTCGAGGCGGCCATCGCCCAGAACGTGAAACTCCACCTCCGCGCCTACGAGGAGGCGGGCCTCGCGGGCTCCTCAGTCGAAAGCTGGAACATCGAGTTTCTGCGGCCCGGCGAGTTCAAGACCTTCACCAGCCTGGAGCGCGGTTGGTCGTTCATCAGCGCGGCGAACAAGGCGCTGGGTAAACCGTTTTTCAAACTGCTCGTCGATGCCGCCCACTGCGGTGACTCAGGTCTGACGATCGCGGAAAACGAGGCGCTCATCGCGAAGATCGCGGCCGCCAACGAACTCGGGGTTTTCCATGCCTCTGCCAAGACCACGCGTGGATGCCTTTCTTCGGATGATGGCTGGATTCCCGTGCTGCTCACCGCCATGGCGAAGACCGGCAAGCTCAAGCACGTTTATGTCGAGATGTTCGATCACGAGGACGCAGCCCTTGAACCGCTCCGCAAACTGGAACCCGGCCACGGCGTGGATACCCGCGACGGCCGCACCTACACGGAGACCATGGCCGACGGCCTCGCGGACATCGCCCACCGCCTCAACAATCTCGCCGCCCGCGGCATCCTCAAACCCTGATTTACCTACCCATCCCACCCACGGCGATTCCGACAAAAAATCATCATGGCATTGAACTGGATGTTTGTCATTTGACCGCATCTCTTTTAGCAAATCCATCCACATCCTGAAACGACCCATGAGCATCCCGCGCACTACCGCCGAACTGAAGACCTCTTCGAACAACCTCAAGGCCCTGATCGACGGCCATCTTGAGGACACCGGCGGCCTCCTCCGCCTGTCACCCACCTGGGTCCCGCGCTCGTTCCTCCAGCCCGGCCTGCGCATCAAGCTGCATCCCGATGCTCCCGCGAAGGGAGCCTACAAGAACGCGTAACATCGAACTTCAAAACACAGAACCTCGAAACCAATTCTTCTCTTCCCTATCAACTACCAACCCTCAACTCTCAACTTACCATGAAACTACACAACGCAATGTGGCCCGGTCTCGTCGGCAAAGAACCCGGCACAGATCATCCTCCTATCTCGCTTGAGCACATGCTCGAACTCACCACTGCCGCCGAAGTGAACGGCCGCAAGTTCGATGGCGTGGACCTGTTCGTTTTCCATCCGCACACCGACCCAGACGCCTCCGAGGACACTATCAAGGCCATGGCCGATCAGATCGCCGCCAAGGGCTTGAAGGTCGGCTCGCTGGTTGCGCCGGTGTGGCCCGGTACCGTCGGCGGAAGCGCCTTCGGCACCACCGATGACCGCAAGAACTTCGTGCTCGCCGTCGAGAAGGCCTGCCGCGTTGCTGACATCCTGAAATCCCACGGTGTCCGCGAATACGGACTCATCCGCATCGACTCCGCAGGCGGCGTCAGCGACTGGGCCGCCGATCCTGCGGGCAACACCGCGAAGATCGCCGAAACCTTCCGCGAGGCCGGCAAGGTGGCCGCCCAACATGGCGAACGCCTCGCCGCCGAAGGCGAAATCTGCTGGGGCGGCATGCATTCCTGGAAGGCCATGCTCGACACCCTCGAAGCGACCGGCATGCCCGAAACCGTCGGCTTCCAGGCCGACCTGGCCCACACCTATCTCTATCTGATGGGCTACAACGCTCCCGAAGCCGCCCTGCTCAAGGAAGGTTATTCCCAGGATGAATTCTGGGCCGCCTACAAGACCATGACCGACGCGCTGCGTCCGTGGACCTTTGATTTCCACGTCGCCCAGAACGACGGCTCCGTCCATGGAACCGGTTCCCACGACAAGACCGGCCGCCACTGCCAGGCAAACGATCCAAACGGTAAACTCGACATCGCCAAGTGCTCCACCTATTGGCTCAAGGACGCCGCTTCACGCGGCATGAAGCACATCTGCTGGGATGGCTGCATGTTCCCCAACGAGACCCTCGAAAGCCCCGACACCTGGAACGAGGTGCTCAAGGCGATGGTTGCCGTCGACGAGGCGCTCTGAGGCTGCCCCAACCCTTCACCAACCCGCCGCCCATCCATGGGCCGGCGGGTTTCACACGGGCGGCTGCTTGGGTGGACATGAGAGAAGTCCAGTTATCATACCCTACTGATTCGATGAGCATTTGTTATGCCGGGCATCTCTCAACCCCAGCGTCCGCGGATCACTCCGCGTTGGGTGATAAGCATCTTCCTCGCTTTCATTGAAACGTCTCACTGTAGAGTGCGGCTTATATAGTTCAACGACATCACGCATGAAGATTCAGTTGGAGCCATCTCATGTCGGTTCCCATGGAATACTGATGAGTCTGGACTGAACTCTCGTTTACAGAATCGCAACAAAAAGCCCCCGCCAGCAGTATGGGCGGGGGCTCGCAAGAAAAAAAGGCGCGGCAAAACGCTGCCTCAATCAATGAGTATCTGCTAAAAGCCGGAAATACAGAGCTTTGCGGATGGAGTGAAAGGATTTTTTCAAGTCTTGCAGGGCTTCCACCTTGTTGCCGCCAAAGTCCTCCGGAGCGGCTTCCAAATCCCGGATCGCCAGCTCGATGCTATGCATCGCTTTGACCAGGTTGGGGTGTTTTTCTTCCTCCATCTTCATCAAGTTGCGTTCGTTGGGGCTCGGAGGCCGGGTCCCAAGAATCACCTCGATATTGATTCTTTCCGCCGCGTTTGCCAGAAGGCCGGAGGATAACGCTAGACTGGTGGTCAGAATGGTTAGTTTGAGAATTTTCATGTCCTTGTTGTCGGCAGCCGAATGGCCAGAAGGCTCGGCGCAAGCTATGATTGAGGCAAGAAAAAAAATGATTCAAACCACTGAGGTTTTCCGAGCTCTGCTACCTCGATCATCTGGACTCAAGAGCTTGCCAATTGACGGCGAAGGTAGCGAATCCGAAAGCCATTCCCCAACGTCCGGCGGCAAAAGTCCGCACGGCGAAATCCCTCAAGAAAACCCAAAGATGTCATCACCCTGTGCCTGCTCGTGGCCTCGCCGAGGGCCATGGCCTCCGCCCCCTGGCGCCGAACCGGCGGAGGGCTTACGACTTCCCTCGACCTCGTTCATCGCCTGATCGCTCTGAACCACCTCGCCACGATGCCGCTGGCGGGCGAAATGACCGCGCAATGGTCCAGCGATGACCGGACCAGCCGCTGTGAGGAAGCCACGGGGAAATACGCTAACTGGGCCGCCAGTAGCGTAAGGCCGCCCCACCCCTTCACGGCCCGCCACCCACCCATGGACCGGCCGGCGTTTGATGGATCCTTCGCCTGACTTGACGGGTCCCCGCGAGTCGGGGCCATTCACTCTTGCCACCTTACTACCCAATCTTCAGAATCCATCCGCCATGGCTGCTTCGACTTCAATTCTCGCGGATAAACTACACGAGTACCCAAAACACGATGTAATCGATGGAGGATCGGATTCGATTCTCGATGACTGCCTCAATCAGAACGACGGGGTGCTGCAGCTTCTGCACCGCTATGCCGGCCGAACATTTTGCACGCCGGGAAAGCGCCTTCGCCTGGATGCGAAATCGTACTACCCGGACTACATGAACGGGACGGGGCTCGATGAAGTCTGGATGTGCTGCACCGTGCCCATTGTGACCGGAGTCGTCGATACCCGCACGGGAAAGGCACCATTTCGTGAAGGAGAAGCACACGTCCTCACGCCGAACGGGCAATTCATCTCACTTCAGGATTTGATTGCGGCCAATCCAGAAGCTGTCATCGGAGAGAAAGTCACGGCTTTTTCGAAATCCTTGTTCGGCAAGGCCACCTGGCCGATTGTGTCCAAGAAGTTCGACAATCTGAATCCCATTCCCCATCATCTTCACTGGGCAAAGTGGGAAGTTTACGACATCAATTCTTTCGACAATCCTGGAGTCAGTCCGTCGCATTATCACACCACGGCCATGGGCCTTTACCCGTTCGTGACCAAGGACAAGTTCCTTGCCTGCATGAAGCGTTGGGGGCAGGGCGCGTATAACGGCGTGCGACACTTGTCGCCGCACACGATGATGCACATTGATAACGGCTTCGTGATGCCGAATGGTGTGCTGCACTCACCGACGGATCTTTGCACGCACGAGTTGCACGTCACGATGGACGAGCATTTCCTGGCCGAGGACCTGACGCTTGATGGACGGATCGGAGCAGCCGATGCGTTTTACGCCTGCCGGAAACAGGACTATCCGAAGGACCGGCACGAAGACTGGGAATACCTGGTTGACACGCTCGACTTCGTAGCGAATCAGGACCCGGACTTCGTGCTGAAGAATTCGCGTCCGGCAATCACCGCCGAAGCATTCGCCGGCGACGGAGTGGATGCAAAGTGGATCGTTTACGGTGATATCCTCGGCGACCAGAAGTGCTCCATTCTCCGTCTCACCATTGCACCCGGCGCTAGGACGAATTTCTGCCCGGAGAGCCCCGCGCTGTTCCACACGAATTGCGGACGCGGCCGGGTTGGAAAACTCGAAGTGCGATATCACCAGGATATGAAGCTTGGCGAAATCTATCCCGAGATTGGATTCATTACCCAGGCCGCGCTTGCCAGAGGCGGTGTCAAAATCGAGAACACCGGGACTGAACCGCTCGTCTTGACCTTCGACTTCCCACAACACGCGCATTCCCAAACACCCGGTGTTGCCGTTAGGACCTAGAGCAGGCGTGTTTCAATACGTAGAACGGAAACACTTTCGTGAAAGCATCAGTCATCGTTACCATTGTACTCCGCTTGTTCGCAATCCAGTGGGCGGCGGCAGGCGTCTTCTC
>CANBTO010000375.1 GCA_947372405.1 Verrucomicrobiaceae bacterium | reverse complement strand
TCGTCGGCATATCCATCGGCATCGCCGCGGTTGTCGCGCTGGTGGGGATTTCCCGTGGCTTCGAGCAAAGCTGGGCGAAGGGCATGCAGGCACGCGGTACGGACATCGTCGTCAGCAACATGGGCAGTGCGCTCGCACCGAAGCCTTTCGATGCGGCGGCCCGGAACCGCATCGCCGCAGTCCCCGGAGTGGCCGCCGTTTGTTCGATCTTCGTTGATCTCACCAGCATCGAGTCCTCGTCCATGATGATCGTTTCCTCCCGCGAGTGGGGAGGTTTTGCATGGCAGAACCTCAAGCTCATTGCCGGCCGGATGCCGAATGACGCCATGGAACCCGCCGTGCTGCTCGGCCGGAATGCCGCCGAAGTGCTGGCGAAAAAGATTGGTGACCCCATCCAGATCGAAACCCGCGAACTGACGGTTGTCGGCATCGTGGATGGTGGCGCGTTGGTGGAAAACGGCTCGGTGATCGTCTCCCTCCCGCTCTATCAGGAAATATCCGGCAATCAGGGGAAAATCAACATTGTTGATGTCCGTGCCAATCCCGACACCACCGAGGAAACCATCAAGGAGCTTTGTGCGGATATCAACAAGGTGGTCACGGAAGCAAAGGCGCTGCCCGCAGGCAACAACGTCGGGAACAGCCAGGCCTACCGCTTCATCAGTGCGATGAGTTGGGGGACATCGCTGCTGGCCGTGATTGTCGGGGTTCTGGGTGTCATGAACACCATGTTGATGACCGTCTTCGAGCGGAAGCAGGAAATCTGCATCCTGCTCGCGATCGGTTGGAAGCGCGCGCGCATCATCCGGATGGTGTTGTGGGAGTCAGCGTTGCTCGGCTTTCTCGGTGGCATTGCAGGAGTGTTGATCGGTTCAATTGCCGTCAGGATTCTCGAAACCCTGCCCGCCATCCACGGGCTGCTGGAGCCGGATCTCAGCCCACGCCTGCTGGTGATTTCGGTGGCGATCTCGGTGATTGTGGGCGTCTTTAGTGGACTCTATCCTGCCTGGCGTAGTTCCCGGCTCAAGCCGAGTCTTGCGTTGCAAGGTTGAATAATCGAAACCCATGAAAGCTCTCCTGTTGGTCACCACGCTTGCCGTTCTCGTTTCCCCCGCCTCCGCGCAGGTGACGGATGCCAGGGCGCTCGCCGCCCAACTCGCCGCTCTCCAGCAGGACGGCTCGTCCTATGCCCGCGTCAAGATGGACGTGAAACCCGCCGATGGTGCGAAGTACACCCTTCAACTCCAGATCAAGCAGCGTCGCTCCGGCAACACGACGGAGGTGGTCTATCAAGTCATCTGGCCGAAGGAGCGAATCGGCGAGGCGTTGCTCCTGAAACAATCCGGCGGCGAAATGTCCGGGTCCCTGTTCACCCCGCCCGACAAGCTTCGTCTGCTCGCTGCCCCGCAGATGAAGGAATCGCTTCTTGGTACTTCGCTTTCTTATGCCGACGTGCTGGACGATTTCTTCACTTGGAGCAACCAGAAGATCATCGGTACCGAGGCGGTGAACAAGGTGAGTTGCCAGGTTTTGGAATCGCGATCCGGTTCTACGACGGTCCGCAGTTGGATCGACACGAAGCGCGTCGTTCCGATGCGCGTCGAAAAATATCTCTCATCCGGCACCTTGGTTCTAAGGATCGACACGAATAAGGTCGCCAACGACGACACCAACCACTACGTACCCGCCAGTCTCACCATTCAGGACTACCGGAAAGGCAGCTCCACTGAGATCGAAGGCTCCAAGCTCCGACATGGGGTCAATTATGACAACAGCGTGTTTACCGCGGAAGGTCTGAAAAACCTCAACCCACCGGGTTGATATGTGACGGGTCGGTCCCGTTGAATGGTTGTTTTAACGACAGGACCGGACGATTGTAAAATTGAATTGCACGGCCGCTTTGCGGAAGAGAGGATGGCGCCAGGTTTGACAGGTAAACTTGGTTGTCGCATACCCGATTCACACCACAAATGTTATGAACGCTTATCCCGCAAAGACTCATTCCGTTGCAGAAATACCGAATCCTGTCCGGTCGCAAGACGCACGACTCGTCCCGCCTTTTGTCCGGATGTTCATGGCGGGTGTGCTGTTTCTTGCAATGTCGTTCGTGGCCCAGGCCGGTTGGTTTGATAAACCAGATGCCGATTTCGGTAACTATGATGTGCCGCTCTACAAGCAGATCACCAACCACATCAAGGTCAAGATCCTGGCCCGTCTGGGGGAAGGCAGGAACCTGCGGGACCGCTATTTCATCATTCCTTTTGCCTATGAGAACAAAGGCAATGATCCGGCCTATTCGCATTCGTTCATGACGGTTATCCGGGTGCTTCCCGATAACAAACAAGCCAAGCTGACCTCGGGAATCCAGAAACGGACCTACAAGGACCGGGAATTCCAGGCGTTCACCATCAGTTGGCTGCCACACGATTTTCCGGCCAATCCGAACCTGTGTGTTTTCAAAGGTTTTGGCAGCCGCCTCATCCCCACATGGAACCGCTGCCCCTTGTCCGAAGGGAAGAGCTTCACGCTGGAGGAAACCATCAAGCTGGCGGTGAACGTTAAAAACGCCGTGTGCATGTGGGGGCCCTACGAGATCAGCAAGGAGGGATTTGAGGTGGCGGTGGCCCGCCTGCGCCTGCTTGAAAAAGGGACCATCAAATACCGCGCCGATGACCGACTAACCCGAAAGGATCAGACCGCCATCAATTGCTTCCACGCCATGGCGGGTCTGACCGAACTTTTCCCCAATGGTGGAATCTTCGGGACAGGATTCAACATGTGGGGAATCAATGGCACCGAGCGGGTGCTGATCGAATACAAGGCGAAAGCGAAAGTCCGGAAGTTCCTGCTTGAACCAGTCGATGAGAAAAATGACCGCTTCGGATTTGTTTATGCGCCGACACGGGAAAGCCGCTACTACGATCCCTTCAAGACCGCATCCGCATATCATCGATAGAGTCCGTGCCTGCTCGGATCCAGTCACGCTGTTGGTTTGTTCCGCACACCTCATGGCACAGGTGCCGCTCACGCGTCTGCCGCAGATCGGAGTCCCAGCCGGGTTTCACGCCATCCAGCAAACGATGGATCACGTCCTCGCTGCAGAACTCGATGAGGTCCGCGGCGATGCGGCGTTTCAGCATCAAGGCGGCGCTGTCTTTGAGGCCGCAGCGTTTGCCGGCTTCTCTCATCGTGCCGCCTTCCACCAGCACAAGGATGGCGGTGCGGTGGCGCGGTGGGTGCGCGGCAAGGAACGATTCCCAATCTAGGTTGCGCGCGGCTTCCTCGGAGGGGTCGGGTTCCATCCAGCAAAAAAATAGGATTCGTATGCCACATCCGTTGCCCTCCCGCCAATCTGCGAATGGACTGACAGGAGGGTTATTCTCTCCGTTTCCTCTCGGCCCGCGGAGATCAGGCTGCTTTGGCGGTTTCAGGCGGGTCCGCATCCGCGGTGTTGTTGATGCCCGCCGGGATCGTCACCCGCATCGGCATGATGACGCAGAAGCGGCCGGTGGGGTGGCGGCAGATGCCGGGGCTCAGTTCGTCGCTCAGGCAGAGCGTAGAACCGATTTCGAGGGCGTCGGCCAGGTAGCGCGAGTTGAAGGCAATCACCGGCGGCTTGCCGTGGACTTCGACGGGCACCTGGATGGTGGCGGAGTGACCGTTGGCATCGCGGTGGCTCAGGGTGAGTTGGCCACGCTTCTGCCAATCAAGGCGTACCGTGGGACCATTGTAGCTTGCCGACTTGAGCGAACGCAGCCAGGCGATGAGCCCCGGACGGCGGTCGTGTGGGATGACTACAAGTTCCTTGGAACTGGATGGAATGGCATGCCGGAAGTTCGGATAGGTGCCCACCAGGGTTTTGGCGACCAGCAGGTGCTTGCCGCAGCGGAACGCGACATGACGCAACTCCGGATCCTTGGTGTCCAACCAGGTGACATTCACGAGATCGGAGCTGAAGGCCGGGTGTTCTAGGATGGACACCGCGAGGTTGGGCAGCACGAAGGCGTGCGGGGGCACGTCTGCGGGACAACACGCGAGCAAGCGCCCGTCGGTCGCGACAAGTTGGCCGCCGTCTTCGGGAGTGAACCTGACTCCGTTGAGGATCTGGCGGGTGGCATCGCTGGAGGAACATCCAGCGACCACGGCAAGACTTTGGATCGTAATGGGAGGAAGTGTGAATTCCTCGCCAATGAGGACCGGCTTTGGCGCAAACTCCTTTGGATCCATCGTTGGATGGACCGAGGTGGCTTCGATGCCGCCTTGGATTGTCACGAGACCGAGCTCCTTGGACCGCCGTCCGCCGAATTGGGTGAACGTAGCGATGCTGCCACGGTCGGCGCGGCAGGCTGCATCCATGGCATCCGGCGTAATGAGCAAGCTCATTGGCTCGGAAGCCTCGGTGGAAACCCGGGTTTCAATCCAGTGGTCGAGGTCGGTGACCGTGAGGCGGATGCCGTCCAGTCCCGCGGTGAGCAGGATGTGGTTGAGCACAGGCAGGGTTTTGCGCTGGTGGCGCAGTTTGGTGAAGAGGCGCTTGGTTTCGCGCAGGATGTTGGTGGGAATGAGGATGGTGGACATGGGGAGGTGAGTGATTGGTTATTTGTTATTGGTTATTGGGAAAGAGCCGGAGGTGGGCGACGCATCGCTTCCTCCGGCTCATTTCAGCATTTCAGTATTCAGCGTTTCAGCGTTTACCCGAGAGGCTTGATGTAGGCGTTGACGCCGACAATGACGGGCTTGCCGTCGATGCGGGCTTCGGTTTCCTTGTTGCCGTTGCTGCTGGCGACGGTGAGCGTCTTGCCGGTGGCGGACGGACGCGGCGCATGCAGCGGGATTTCGATGTGGAGGACGTTGTCCTTGATGGTGGTTTTCATGATGATGAGTTTGTTAGAGGTTGTTGGTTATGAGTTATTGGTTATGAGTTATTGGGGAGGTAGGAGGACGAGTCTCTCGGCTTCGATCCATTCGGTGGGTTGGAAGACTAGGCTCGGTACGACTGCTCGAATGCGGACCTGGGTGCAGTCGGGCGGGGCCTCGATGACGAAGCGCTCGAACTGGTCGTCACCCGGGTCCTGCCATTCGGGCACGATCTGGACGCGGTTGCCGACCTTGAGGGGTTCGGTGCCGTTTCTTGGCATGGGTTGTTTCATGCGCGGAGGTAGGCGCGGTCCTTGCGTTGGAAGAGGTCGTAGGCTTCCTCTTCGGTGAGACCAATGAATTCGCTTGAGACGAACGAGACTTCGTCCGGGTAGAACGAGAACAGGTTTTTGGTGGAGCCATCCTCGAAGGTCGCGATGACTTCGGGCATGGGATCGAACATGCCCTGCGGCATTGGCCGGGGCATGGGTGTGATGATGACGCTTTTGATTTTCATGGGATGGTTGGTTTGGAGAAAACGAAAAGGCCGCCACGGAATTCCCCAACTGGGGAAAAATCCGTGACGGCCCGGTGGTTGCCGATGGAGCGGCGGGTTATGGTTGGGGTGATGGCGCA
>CANBTO010000374.1 GCA_947372405.1 Verrucomicrobiaceae bacterium | reverse complement strand
TTCCTGCTGCCAGGGACGGTGGAGGGTGTCTGCGTGAACCTGGGTGGCGTGGCCCTGGAGCGGGTTGTGCCGTACCGTCCGAATCTTTGGTATATGGCAAAGGTTGTTGCCGATCCAGACGCTCGAACGGCGGAGGTTTACATCAATGGCAAAATGCTGCCGGATAAGCTTGCTTTCCCCAGTGCCGCAACGTCGATCCGCTTTGCCGGCAAGGTATGGGTTGATGATTTGCAGGTCTATCCGTGGCGCGATTATCCGGTCGATTATGTTCCGCAACCGAAGCCTGTTGCCGCCTCCCACATGCTTGGCGTGCAAAGCTGCAACCTGTGGCGCGAGGGCACTGCGTATGCCGGGTGGGATTATGTCTATCCCTATGCGGAGAAACGGAAGCCGTACCTGGGCTGGTATGACGAGGGTAACCCGGAGGTGACCGACTGGGAGATCAAGTGGCAGGTAGAGCACGGCATCGGGTTCGAGATGCACTGCTGGTACCGGCCGAACAATGCGATCAATCACCCGATCAAGGACGGAGTGCTGGACCAGGCCATCATCAAAGGCCTGTTCAATGCCCGCTACGGCAATCTGAAGAAATTCTCCATCATGTGCACCGATGAAGGCGCGTGCGAGACCAATCCGCAGGACTGGCGTGAGAATATCATCCCTTACTGGATCGAGTATTTCTTCAAGGATCCGCGTTACATGAAAATCGACGGCAAGCCCCTGCTCTCCATCTACCAAATTGTGAATTTCCAGCGGATGTTCGGGGGGGCTGACGGCGCGCGCCAGGCGATTCAAGCGCTGCGCGAGGAAGTGGCAAAGGCCGGTTTCCCCGGGCTGGTGCTTCTCATGGAATTGCGAAGTGCGGACCGCAATACGATGAAGGTCATGAAATCGATGGGCGTGGACTATTGCTATGCTTACACCTGGGGCACGGCGGATGTGAATGCCCAGCGTAAGAGAAACCTTTTGCAGCGCGATGCGGCTGCCGCAGAGCAACTCGGCATGTTGCCAAGCATTTCGATGGGCTGGGACCGGGAGCCGTGGGGCGTGCATGACGGCGCGTGGGTGCCCATGGAGGATTACCGCGCATTGCTGCAATGGGCGCGGGATGAGTTGCTGCCTTCGCTGCCGGCCGATTCTCTGGGCCGGAAAATCGTGATGTTGCCCAACTGGAACGAGTTTGGCGAAGGCCATTTTCTGCTGCCCAACGCCTCCGGCAGTTTCGGTTACCTCGATGAGATGCGCGAGGTCTTCGCCGGGGGCGGCGCGCATGACGATGTCAAACCAACCGATCAGCAGAAAAGACGATTCACTGTGCTTTATCCGAAAGATTAATGGATTATCATAATAGTGATGAACACATCTCCCAGAGTTTATACAAACAAAGAAAGACACATGAAACCGACCCGGATTCCAGCTCTCGCCGCTTTGCTGGCGATGTTTCCAGCACAACTCTCAGTCGCTGAATCGGCGCCTACCCCACAATCGCCAACTGAATTCCAAATCACATTAGGCGGCGAAGTTGGAACGGCAGATGCGGCCAACATGGCGCGTTTCCGCTCCGCTCCTTTCGACTCCGTGCCTTGGCTGCGCGCTGATCTCACCGGCGAAAGCCCTGCGGAATTTGACAAGCTCAGTGAGGGCGGCATGCCGTTCCGGCCGTTCAGGAATTACTCGGGCGATATCTCGGGACGCTTCATTGAAATCATGGCGTTGAACGCACGGAATTTCCATGAGGTGAATCCCGCCTTTGGTGAACTGCTGAAGGAAGTGCCGAAACATCAGCGGGCGGGCGGCTACTTTTGTGCTTCCGGGGAAATCAACTGGCAACAACCCATTGACCGCACCAAGGATGGTGAGAGCAACCTGATGATGCCGGCTTTGTGGGGCAACGCCCGCATGCTCTGCGGGTTGATCGAAGCCTGCCGCGCGTTTCCGGAAAACAAGGAGATCCTCGAAACGGCAAAGAAACTCGGCGATTTTTATGTCGGCATCGTTCCGCGGTTCACCGATCCGGCGCGCATGACGGAATACATCAGCGGCACCAGCTATGCTTCCGGCTATGTGACCTGCTGGTTCCCGGCCATGGAAGGTCTTGTGAAGCTGTCCAAACTCACCGACGACAAGAAATACCTCGATGCAGCCAAGAGCATCGCCGAGTTCTACAAATCCATCGATCGCATTCCCTTGGACCATTCCCACGGCATGCTTTGCTGTCAGGTATCTCTGCTGCTCCTGTTCGAAGCGACGAATGATGCGTCCTATCTGGAACGCGTCGAGAAACGCTGGGATGAACTGGTGCAAGGCGGCTACATCAATCCGGCTGGCGGCATTTTGGAGAAATGCCAGTTGGTGGACTCGCGTGATGAAGGTTGTGCAGAAGCTGACTGGCTGCGTCTGAATCTGGAATTGGGCCGTGTGACTCAAAAATCGCGCTACTGGGATATGGCCGAGCGCCATTTGAACAATCAAGTCCTACAAAATCAGGCGGCAAATGGCGGCTTCGGACATCATAACACCGTCTGCGACAAGGACGGGGTGCGTGGCTTCGGCGGTAACGTCTTGGAAGCAACCTGGTGCTGCGATTACCACGGTCAGATCGGCTTCGTGAATCTGCGATCGCATCTGCTGGAGCGCGACGCCGCGGGTCTGACCTGCAATTTGGCTCTGGAATTTGCCGCCAAGGGATCCGCCGGTACGGTTAAATCCACTTTGAGCGTCGGTGCCGCGGCGGGCGAGGTGATGCACCAGCGGATTCAGCTCGACGGATTGCCTGCCAGCGTGGTGCGGATCCGCCAGCCGCAATGGGCGGATTCAGTGACTGCGATTTCCGCCGATGGCTCGGGCTTGCCATTGATTACCAAGAACGGCTATTGCGCCACCAACGAGCCGGTCACGAGCGTGGAGTTCGTTTATGCGGGCGGCGTTTATGCGGAAGGCCGCCGTTGCAATCGTCTGCCGAACGGTCCGGTTGATGGTCAGCCGTTCGCGCTCGGATTCGGCCCGAAACTATTTTCCGCCGCGAATCAATCGATCGCCTTGCCCGCGTGGCCCACCACCGTTGAAGCGCTCAAGGCGCAGGGCGTGGACCTCTTTTCCTCCGCGTTGCGCGGCAAGGATTACAGGTTTGTCTTCGATCGCAATAAGGTCAGCCAATAGTATCGGCTGCATTCAACCGGCTGGGGCTGTTCACGTCTGGGACGGCCCGCAATGAATCAAAGCAAGCAACATTCGAGCGGACGTTTCATAATCAAGCCGGCAAACCTAATGGCAACAGCATGGGCGGTACCTCAATCCAACACCTTGGAAAATGGCATATGGACATGCCAATGGAAAGCATTTGAAAAACGATTATGAAGAAATTGTCACACGTCATTATTTCCGCAACCATGCTTGCCGCCGTCCTGGGGATTGCGGATGTCAACCGTGCTCATGCTGCGGATGAACCTGGCTTGGTGAAGTCATCCGCGGAGACAGTGCCCGGCGGAGAACAAGGACTTGTTGGGCACTGGAGCTTCGATGAGGGGAATGGAACTGCCGTAAAAGACAGTTCCAAAAGCGGACATGACGGTACAATTTCCGGAGCCAGGTGGACCAAGGGAGTAATCGGCAATGCGCTGGCATTCAACGGGGCGAGTGATTACGCCAACATGCGTAGCCCGGGAAGCGGACTTGTCGATAAGGCGGTGAGTGTTGAAGCATGGATCCAGTCAGCGGGAAACAACGTCAATGCGAGTCTGGTTTTTGCCGGACCCGAGAGCCTTGATTTCGGCCTCTGGATCCAGGGAGGCAGATTCTTCGCGGGCATCTGGAATTCCGATGGTGCGCAATGTTCCGCGACCTCCCCTACGGGGCCGACTGCAGGTCGGTGGTATCATGTTGCAATGACATTTGATTTCAATGCGGAAAAAACGGTCAAACTCTATATAGACGGGAAATTGATCAGCACAAGCCTGGCTGTTGGAACGGCCATCAGATCGAGTCACGCAACCATAGACATCGGTGGCAGGATGCCAAATGCATCATATTTCAATGGCATCGTCGATGATGTGAAAATATATAACCGCGCATTGAGCGAAGAGGAGATCAGGAAACCATACGAGGAGAATTTGAAAAGGAAGGCGGATGGAATCGATGTCGCCGAGTACAAAAACAGTCCTTGGATATGGACGGGAAATCCCGAAAAGCTCACCGCTTATTTCCGGAAGTCGTTCACGGCGCCGGATCTCACCGGGAAGAAGGTTTTCATGGTTTGTGATGGAGGCCATTACCAGGTGTTCCTGAATGGAAATGCAGTCATATCCGTCCGGGACTACTCCGAGGCGCAAATGGTCGATATTACCAATGAGTTGAAATCTGGCGAGAATGTAATTGCTGCCCAGGTAACGAATGATGGCGGCAATTCCGGATTCTTTGTCTATGTGGGATATCCCAGCAAGGAATCGCCTGGTGGAAATGAGATGCTGACCAGCGGGGATGGGATGAAGTGCAGTTCGGAATCGTTCAAAGATTGGTATTCGCGGGATTTTGACGATTCCAAATGGACGAAAAGCCAGAAACTTTCTGACTTTAACAATAGACTTGCGATTGATAGAAATTTTCCGGAACTGGGTCGTTTTTCCAATAATGCAGGCAGCCTGGCGCCTCCGGACATTGAAGGAGGAAACACGATGCGGTTTTCGAATGACGGACTGACACTTTTTTTGCAATACGGAGTGAAAAAACATGGTTTCCGGGTTGAAGACAGCTTCACACATGAAGAATGGTTCATGCCGGGCCCTCCATTCTTGATCGATGATCAGGTATCCGCATGGGACGGCGGAGTGAGCTGTGAGAAGATCGAAAACGGATTCAAGGTGACATCTGCTGGTTTTGAAAAGTATCCGGGACTGGTCATCACATACACGCTGATTCTAAAAAATCGCGCTCTGGAGATAACGCTTGATCCCATCCAGTTTCCTGCCGACAGGAAGAATCTGTCAGTTTCCTTCCCTCTCGATTTTTGTGCGGCCAGTGCGGGAGAACGAGGATACCTTGTGAGTTCGATAGGCAATTATGATGCGAGGGAGGGAAGGATGTTCCCTTTTGGCATGGATGTCGAAAGGTACAGGAATACTGAGGGATTTGAGATAAGAGGAGAAGCCACGCTGCCGTTTTTTGGAACTGTCAAACGGGGTCATCCCTGCGTCGCGATCATAACTGACTTCCCCGCTGCTGATTACGAGTTGAAAACCTCGGTGAGGCAAAACGGCAATGGATTGAAACGCCTTTGTTCCACGACTCCGATATGGAGTTTCGAGAAAGACAGGGTGAATGAATCAAGACATATAACGTATTATTTCCTGGAAAGGGGAGGATATGTCGAAATGGCGAAGGCTTACAGACGGTTTTTGATGAGCACGGGAAGATACGCAACCCTTAGGGAAAGGGTAAAGCAACGTCCTGTCAGCAATCTCGCGGTGAATGCCAGTTTTTTCTGGGGCGCCTATTCCTTGAGCGAGAT
>CANBTO010000373.1 GCA_947372405.1 Verrucomicrobiaceae bacterium | reverse complement strand
CGGCACCCACCGTGATGAAATTTTTCTCCATGACATGCTGCACCGTGCGGGAGCAGCGGATCAGGGTCGAAGCACTGGCGGTGTCCTGATGGCAGATCAGAACGACCACGCCTCTGCGGGCGGCGTAGGCGGAAAGCTCGTCGGACACGGGATTGTCGCCAGTCACAAGTAGGGCGCGGGCCCCGTGGTCGATGGCGTAGCGCTGGACGATCGGGCGGTCGCCGCAGATCACGAGAAATCTTCCGACATTTCCATCCTTGATGGCCTCCTTCAATCGGCGGTCCACGGTGCTCTGGGAGGACGCGCCGACGAGTAGGATCAGGTCTTCCTCCAGCTCCGGCGGCGGCAGTTCGGCACCGAGGCTGCGGGCTTCAAGCGTGTCCGCGAGTTTGGCCAAGGAGACATGGATGGTCCGCACGCTGAGGCCCTCGGTGTCCGCAGGTAGTAGCAGTTTGAGCAGATCAAAATAACGCAGGATGCCGCAGAGATTGCCCTCGTCATCCTCGACCGGCACACAGCGAATCTCGGCGGTGAGCATCCGCCGATAGGCTGTTAGGAAAGTGTCGGCCACGTTCACCTTGATGACTTTGCGGTGGCAGATCATGCCGGTATTCACCCGCACATCGGTGAGCATCATCGGTGCTTCCAGACCCGCACGTTCCAGCACCCACTTCGTCCGTTGGGAAATCTCTCCGCAGCGCGCGGCGACGGAATTCGGTTCCTCGCCCACGGCCCGGAGCAAGGCAGCGTAGCCGATGGCCGAGCAGATCGCGTCGGTATCCGGGTTCTTGTGGCCAATGACGTAGAAGGGAGACATGGGTGGGGTGGACGGTCTATTTCCTAAACTGTCTGGCGAAGATAGAGGGAAGCGGACGGACATCAAGCGACTTCCGAAAAGGAGTTGCGGAGCCTCACTCAACGATACGTCATCAAATCCCCGTTTTTGCTGGGAACGCGGATTATCAGTCCCGGACTACGGTTTCGGCTCTGGCACGTATTTCAAACGCGAGGCCACATCGGGCGAGAGATTCGCGGTGGCGAGCCAGCCTTGCAGGGCGGATGAATCGTATTGGCCCCAGCGGTTTAGCACGCGGACGAGAGCGGCTTGGCTGCGCGCCGGATCAGCGATCTGGCGGGTCATGGAAATGGCATCGAGCGGCTGGGATTCCACCAGCACGGTGGAGGCCACGCCGCGCAAGTGATCGGCATCGGCCCCGGCGGGCTGGCTATTCACCCAAGACGTGAGATCGGTTGGGGAAACCGCGGCCCAGGTGAGAACGGCGTCATTGTAGGCGGTTTTCTTTTCTGGGGAATCAGGAAGAGCCCGCGTCCAGGCGATGGCGTTTTGCGGATCGATGCCGGCCCAGGTGGTGGCAGTCGATTGGATCGCTTGAGCACGGGCGAGGCCCGGAGCCATGCCAACTGCCCAATCTGCGGCAGTTTTAGGATCATGTGCGGCCCACAGCGCGGTGAGAGTGCCAGCGGAAAGGGCCTGGGTGTCACCGGTCAATTTTCCGACCCATTGGGATGCGGCCTGCGGGTCCTGATTTCCCCAAGCACCGATGAGGGCCTGCGCCACGTCACCGCCGCCGGGTTTGTCGATCTGTTGGTTGACCCATTTCACCGCGTCGTCCACGGATTGCGCGCACCATGCGGCGGCGAGCGTTTCCATCGCGCCGGTTTTGTTATCCCCGGATGCTAGGGAATCGATCCACTTGGAGGCCCCGCTGGGATCCTTGTCCGCCCAGATGCCGACGAGCGCTTCGGTGGCACCGGATGAGAGCGCCCCATTCGGCAATGACGAAACCCATGCGGCCGCGGCGGCCGGGTTGCTATCCGCCCATTCGCGGGTGATGGCGGTGAAGGCATCTGCGGCGAGCGGGCCGTGCAGGTTGGTGGTGGCCCATTTCGAGGCTTCCTCGGGATCGACGGCGGCCCAACCGGCGCAAGCTGCGGCATAGGCATCCCGCTGCAAACTTCCGGCAGGCAGCGAGGATGCCAATTCCATGGCCTTGAGTGGCTCCGTTCGGGCCAATTCCCGCAGCAGTCCGTCGATGAAAGCGGTGCGTTCCTCCAGATTCGTCATGGCCATCGCATCCAGCCAAGCGGCCTGAGGATCCTTGTGAGCGGCCTTGCTGCCTTGTACCTGGAACGAGTCCTTGCCATGAAGATTCGCCGTGGCCGAGTGACCCGCTCCGGCAGCGGGATGCAAGGGATGCTGACCCGTTGTTTGTCCGGCGAGTCCGGTCTGTCTGCTAGATCCAAACGACAGCCATGCGATTTGTGCGAGTCCGGCTCCGAGAAGCAAACCGGACAAGATCGATGCAGCGGGGTGAAGCGGGAAAAATTTCATGGGAGATCAAGCTAAGTGGGGCGGCTTCAGGGCCGGGGTGGGATAATTTTTACATGGGCGAGCACTTCTGGCGGTGGGTTGTTCGCGGTGATCCAGCTCTGAGCGGCGGCGGGATCAGAATTGCCCCAGCGGTTCAGCACATGGGCAAGGGCTTTCTGCTGGGCTGCCGGATCGCCGATCAGACCGGTCATGGCGATGGCATCGAGCGGCTTGGATTCCACCAGTACGCCGGACGCGATGCCGCGCAGGTAGTCGGCATCCGCACCGGCCGACTGGGTGTTGATCCATGCGGTGAGGTCGCTCGGGGAAACGCTTGTCCAGGTTCGCACGGCATTGTCAAAGGCCTCTTGTTTCGCAGTGGAATCGGACATAGACCTAGCCCATTCCACGGCGGCCAGTGGCTCGGTCGCGGCCCAGGTTTGGGCGATGTAGGGGACGGATTGCGTGCGGATGACGCCATCTGGGAATGATGCCGCCCAATCGGCTGCCATCTTGGGATCGCTGGCGACCCAGAGGTTGAGCAACATGTTGACGGAGGAAGCCTGTAAGTCGCCTGATAGAGACATCACCCACTTGGCGGCGGTAGCGGGGTCTTGGGTGCCGAGGACGTTGATCAACGCCTCTGCCACGTCCTTGCCGCCGGGTTTGTCGATCTGCCGGTCTGCCCATTCCATCGCTGCGTTGGGAGATTGGGCGCACCAGGCGGCGGCGAGGATTTCCATGGCACCGGTCTTGCGGTCACCGGCGGCCATCGACTCGATCCATTTCGCGGCGGCGGTGGGATCTTTTGCCGCCCATGAGGAAACGAGCGCGGATTGGGGACCCTCGGAGAGCAGTCCGGTGGGCAAGGTGGAGATCCAGGCAGCGGCGGCGGCCGGATCCGCGTCCGCCCATTCCCGGACGATCATGCCGAAGGCCTCGGTGGCTTGCGGTCCCTTGAGGTTCGTGGTGGCCCACTGGGATGCGGCGGCAGGATCGACGGACGCCCAGCCTGCGCAGGCGGCATCATAAGCTTCCTTCCTGAGCCGCCCAGCGGGCAGAGAGTCGGCCATGGTCATCGCGGCCATCGGGTCTGTTTTTGCCAATTCGCGCAACAGGCCGCTGACGAATGCAAGGCGCTCGGCAAAGCTTGTCATGGCCATGGATTTTTTCCAAGCCGCCTGAGGATCCTTGTCCGCAGCTAGGCGGCCTTTTGTCTCAAACAACTCACTGCCGTGCAGGTTCGTGCCGGGCGTATGCGGGGACTTCACGGTGGCGTAATGGCCAAGGTGGCCGCTGTCGGATTCCGCAGCGTCCTGTTTTACGGGCTGGAGAAACCAGATGGAACTCACGATCCCGGCACCGATCAGCGTTCCCACACCAAGCCATGCGATTTGGGGTGGGGAATGGGCTTTCATGATAAATGCAGTGATAAGTTAAGAAAAAACCGGGGTTCCCGCAACTGCAAGAACCCCGGCAATTAAGATTTTCAGGATGCTCGGGGCTTAGTTTCCACCGCCGCCACCGCCGCCACCGCCGCCGCCACCGCCACCGCCGTTGTCGTCGAGGCCGTCGCCATTGGCATCGGAATCGTCAACATTGAGAACGCCGTCGCCGTCTTCGTCAGTGTCGTCGGCATTGAGCAAGCCGTCGCCATCAATGTCATCATCGGTAGCATTGTCTTGGCCATCGCCGTCCACGTCCGTGTCTGTCGCGTTGGTGACGCCATCGCCATCCACATCGGTGTCTGTGCTGTTGTCCACGCTATCGCCGTCCACGTCGCTGTCGGTGGTATCGGAAACGGCATCGCCGTCGATGTCGGTTTCCAAATCTGAAACGTCCTTCAAGCCATCGCCGTCGATGTCCTGCTCCAGCGCGGAGTCGTCCGCGACGCCGTCACCGTCGATGTCCACCTCGGCATCCGAGGTATCGGGCAAGCCATCGGCATCGATGTCGAGTTCGGCGGGAGCGCCGTTAGCGAGAGCATCGCCGATGTGCTTGCCCTTGAAGGGGCCGGAAACGGCGACGCCGCCGTCCACGTTGCGATCTTGGCCGTTGAGTTTGCCATCGCCGTCCACGTCCGCATCGGAGATGTTCGGGATGCCGTCGCCATCGAGGTCGCGCAGGGCGCTGGCCTGGACACGGCCAAAGCCGAGACCCGCCACCATGGTGGTTGCGATTGCCATGCCTCTCAGGGCATGGAACTTATTGAGTTGATTGATTTTCATAACTTAGTGGTGTGGTGTGTTTTTGGTTTGGTTTGCGCACAAGGGAACTTGCGCTTGAAACTCATTTAGCAAAATTATCGCGCTTCACTATAAATACATCGTAACAACCTTGAAATAATCGCCACGCGATCACGTAAGGCCGATGACACCGTCATAGGCAATGTTGACCAGAGCACCCAGACCGGAAGCGCGAGTGATGAACGGCTTTCCGGAAGTGGCTGGGGCGATCTTAGCCGCTTTAAAAAAGCCAGCGGTTCTTTTCCTGCTCGATGTCTGATAGAACCGCTGATTCAATCCAATTTCCAGAAATATTGTTCGATTTTGAAGATGAAATTTTCTCCCGCAGGATACGAACGTGTTTTCTATTCTAATGGAGTCTTGAAATACATGGGGATTCTCAACTTCGACAAACCCGTGGTTCCCTAACGAGCAAGTTAAGAAAGTGGGCTCCGTCCCTAAAGTTGGGGTCACTTCATTTTAGCACGGGCATCACTCTTCCAGCATCTTTCCGGCAGTGGCGGCGTCGAGGGGGTGGAAGTCTGGGTTCATGCTCAGGGCTTGGTTGAAACAGCGGCGGGCGGCTTCGGGGTGCTTGAGAGCGACCTCGATCATGCCGGCGTGGAATTGCATTTCCGAGTCTGGGGTTTTCCATTTCATGGCTTGCCGGATCATGCGTCGGGCTTCTTCGGGTTGGCCGGATTTTAGCAGACACCAGGCGAGGGTATCGGCGACGTTGACGTTTTTGTAAACCTCGTAGGCGGTGCGGGCTTCCTTGAGGGCGGTCTCGAGTTCGCGGTCGTGGTCGGCATAGAAGCGGGCGAGAAGGGCGCTGTTCGGGTGGGGATACTGGCGGTGGAATGAGATTAGGCGGTCGGATTGATCCTGGGATTTCTGTTCCTGACCGGTGAGGTGATAGAGATCGACGAGCGCGGCCATGGCCTCG
>CANBTO010000372.1 GCA_947372405.1 Verrucomicrobiaceae bacterium | reverse complement strand
TGGTCACCAAGGCGCCGGGGACCGCCGGCCAGCGCCGGATCGTGGAGGTTTCTTCCAACCTGGTCGATTGGTATAGCGGCAGGAACCACACCACGGTGCTGTGCGATGACGCAACGGTCCTCATGGTTCGTGACAACATACCGCTAACTACTGGAACCAAACGCTACATCAGACTCTACGCTTCGGTTCGATGAGGAAATCCGGGTATTTTACGATGGAAAATACCCAAGTGAAATCTACCAAAGGTGATGGACGTGGAAAGAATATAGGGAACCCACCTCCAGCAACTCAGTCACCGTGCTTTTCCACCCCCGCAGCAAGCTCTGGATACTCGAACTCACAAAAAACCTAACGTGGCCTTTGGTTCTTGGCCATTTCACGCTGTAACCTGTCCGGCTTTGCTCCGTCGCCCACACGCGGACGTTATTTGCTTGCCTTCAATGATTGGCAAATCAGGATTCGCTCGCTTGCTGAAGTAGCATTTCAGTTCCGGCGGGTTGCTTGTCTCCAGATTTTTACCGTGGATTTCATGCCGCCGCATCTGCTCTGCGTTTCCGATTTTCGCCTGAACATTCCTGCATTCATACTTATGAAATCACCGATCACTCCCTCGCCGAAGATTTGGACCGTATGGCTTTGTTCCATATTACTCACCCCTCTGCTCTTGGTGGGCAACAGTTCTGCAGACCAGCCGGTGGACGCCGATCAGGTAAGTCTCTCCGACCCCGTCTCACTCGGTGGCCCGCCGCCACCGCCCGGTGGTTCCGGAATCCCGGATGAAGGACGCTTGACCAAGGCAGGCGAGTTCAACGGCGATTTGCGTGATCTTCCGTATGTTCCAGACGATCCGACGGAGGAGAGTATCCAGCAAACGACGTCGGCCGCGAGATCCGCGCTGTTGTCACGAATCCATCGTCAACTTCCACTGCGTCAACCTCTCCGCAATCCCGACACTCAAAACTCGGCAACCGGCGCACCGACCGCGACACAGGGAATCACACCATCGGCACCTGTCGCCAAATCGGCACCTGCGCCTTCGCCACTGGCCAGTTTTGACGGACTCGATTTTGCGACCTTTGGAGCCGGACATCCGCCGGACACCAATGGCGACGTCGGACCAGCCTATTACATTCAGACGGTAAATTCGACCATCGGCATTTATCGCAAGTCGGACGGCGTGAGGGTGGCTGCGTTTACGTTCAATACATTCATGAGCCAGGGTCATTTCGGCAATATTTGCGACACCAACAATTTTGGCGATCCAGTTGTCCTCTATGACTCTTTTGAGGACCGCTGGGTCATCACTGATTTCGCGTTTGCTCTCGACGGATCGAATAACGTCATCAACCCGCCGGGCTCGTTTCAAGTGATTGCGGTCTCCAAGACAAGCGATCCGGTCGCAGGCGGATGGAACTACTATTCAATCAACACGACGGGCGGGCTTGGGGATTATCCGAAGCTGGGGATCTGGCCGGATGGCCTCTATATGTCGGTCAACATGTTCGACTACGCCGCCAGCGGGTCTTTCCAGAATGCGCGGGTGTATGCCTTCAACAAAGCGCAGATGTATGCCGGGGTTCCGAATGCCCAATCCGTGTCATTCGATGCGCCGTCGGCGGAATTCACCATCCTGCCTGCCAACGCCCGGCTTCAGGCCGGTGCGCCCCCGGTTGGCAGTCCCAACTATTTCTCCGTCGTGTGGCAATTCTCGAATGCCATTTCGGTATACAAGTTTCATGTGGACTGGGATCGAATCTCCCTTTCCAGTTTCACCGGTCCTTTTACTTCGATAGCACCCGCAAGCTGGATCACCCCCCCGAGCCGAATAACACCATTGAACGGGGAGGCCATCGACACCCTCGGCCCACGTTTGATGGTACAGAACCAGTACACGAACCTTGGCGGGGCCGAATCGCTTTGGCTGTCACACACCGTTCGCAACTCCACCACCGCCGGTGTTGCCGCTCCTCGCTACTATCAATTGAACGTGACTGGCGGTATGGTTGCCGCGAATACGACCCAAGCCGCCAACCACGAGCCTGACGCCAGCAACCGATTCATGCCCAGTCTTGCCGTGGACCACGTGGGAAACATGGCAATCGGCTACAGTGTTGCGAGTTCGACGCAGTTTCCGGCGATTCGCTATGCAGGAAGACTTGCCACCGACCCGGTCAATACGCTCCCTCAAACGGAGACTTCGCTCATTGAAGGAACCGGTTCGCAAACCAGCGGATTTAACCGATGGGGTGATTACAGTTCGATGACGCTCGATCCCGACGGCGTTACATTTTGGTATACCAATGAGTATTTCGCCACGACCGGAACCAACTGGCTTACCCGCATCGGCTCCTTCAAATTCGCCGGCACCACTCCAGTTGGCAACGGTACCTTGCAGGGCACTGTAACCGCAACTTCAGGCGGTGCTCCCATTAGCGGTGCGACGGTTAAGTTCGGGGCCAGGACAACCACCACCGACGGCTCTGGTTTCTATCAATTCACGAATATTCCATCGGGAACCTATTCCAGTGAATCAGCCAGCAACGCCGGTTTCAATCCCAGCACGACAACCAATTTGGCGATCCCCGATTCCGGAACAAAGGTCCAGGATTTCTCGTTGTCCACTGCACCAACCAGTGCCTGTCTAACGGACACGAGCCCGACAGACTTCCAGACCGGAGTGTCCACGAACTTGGATCTGACGAGCAATCCGGGCGATGTCACGCTTTCGAATACACCGGCCCTTGATCAATCAAATACTGCCGGCACAACCACTGGAACTAGTTTCGGCACCACCAGTTGGGGCGGACAAACTTTTATCCCGGCCGTTACTGGCCAGCTCGCAAGAGTTGATGTCCAACTCTTTGCCTCGGGAGTCACAGGCACCACACCCGATCTTACTCTTTCAGTCCGCGCCACGAGCGGCGGCCTGCCCACTGGTGCTGATCTCGCCACGGCGACCATCCCGGGATTCTCAAACGGTGCGGGCGTTTACTACACGGCAAGCTTTGCCTCACCTGCGGTCCTGACTTCCGGGACGCAATACGCATTGGTCTTGCGACCTTTGGCTGCCCCTTCGGTCGGGGGCTACTTCTGGATTCGCTCCAGTCCGAGCACTTATGCCAACGGGCAACGGGTTATTTCGACCACCAATGGTGCGTCTTGGACTGCGGACTCGACAAGAGATTTCAACTTCAGAGCTTACATGCAGACCGGTTTTGCCGCGTCAGGCGATCAGGTCTCGGGCCTGAAGGATGCCAATCCGGCGGCCGGCCTGATTGCGAACTGGAACATGTTGTCGTGGACCGCCTCGGTGCCGGCGAATACCACGCTGAAATTCCAGGGTGCCGCCAGCAATGACCCGAACGGTCCGTTCAACTTCGTAGGGCCCGATGGAACCGCCGCGAGTTTCTTCACCACCAGCGGCGCCGATCTCTCTCAATTCAGCGGAAACCGGTATTTTAAATACAAGGCTTTCATGACTACCGCGGACAGCGCGGCCACTCCCGTAGTGAACGATGTCACCGCCTGTTTCAATGACGCGCCTCCGCCGGCACCGGATCTGACAGCCACCATCGCGAACACCGTTGGCGGCACGACGACTATTGGGAACACATGGGACTGGCGTTCGACTGTGAGTAACGGTGGAAACTTACCGGCCAACTTCACCGATGGGCAAGTGATCTACACCGACACCTTGCCCAATGCCAATATCTCCTACAGTGCGCCAACAATTGGAAGTTCTTCCGGCATCACCGGAACAATCAATCCAACGCTTACCGGTGGCAATGTGCTCACCCTCACAGCCAGCGGTGCAGTGTCGATCGCTGCCGGGGGGGCCGTCCGCGTGGACATTACCGCCACACCTTCGGCTATTGGCAACTTCGTCAATCCAACCGGTGGAGCCGCCTCGGTTGATCCCAACAACAACGTTACCGAAAGCAGTGAGGCAAACAACGCCGCTGCGAGCGACGGGGTGCTCGTGTCGGCTGGGCCAGCGACGCACTTCGCAGTAAGCGCGCCTTCGGGTTCGACGGCTGGTTCCGCGTTCAACATCACAGTGACCGCTCTCGACCAGTTCAACAACACGGACACAGGATACGCCGGCACGGTTCATTTCACCACATCGGACGGCTCGGCGACCCTGCCTTCGGACACCACGCTGACAAATGGAGCGGGCACGTTATCCGTGACGTTGAAAACATCGGGTTCACAGACGATCACGGCGACGGACACGGTTGCTTCAATCATCACCGGCACCAGCAGCACCGTGACGGTGAGCGCGGCGGCAGCGAATCACTTCATGCTGAGCGCGGCACCTTCCAGCACAGTTGCGGGGCAGTCGTTCAGCGTCACGGTGACCGCGCTCGACCAGTTCAACAACACGGCGACGGGCTACACAGGCACGGTTCATTTCAGCACAACGGATGGCTCGGCAACGCTGCCTGCGGACTATACGTTTGTGGTGGGCGAGAGCGGCGTGCACACGTTCACCAGCCTTGTGATCATGAGAACCACAGGTCCGCAGACGGTGACAGCGACCGACACAGTGACATCGTCCATCACCGGCACGAGCAACACCGTGACAGTGGGCAAGGCCAACACGAGCACAACGATTGCAAGCAGTCAGAATCCCTCGTTTTCCGCTCAGAACGTCACCTTCACAGCCACCGTCGCCACGACATCTCCAGGCAGCGGCACACCGACTGGCAGCGTGATCTTCTCCATCGATAGCACACCCCAGGCACCCTCGGTTCTGGACGGTGCCGGAAAGGCCACGCTGAGCACTGCTTCGCTTGCGCTCGGCGCGCACACAGTCACCGCGAACTACGCGGGCGACAGCCAACGCAACAGCAGCAGCAATTCACTCGCCGGCGGGCAGCAGGTCAATCCCCTGCCGACCATCACGACCAACACAGCGAATCTCGCACAGAACGCCACGCAGCTCATCATCAGCGGCACGAACTTCTCCACCACGCCCGCCAACAACACGGTCACGCTCAGTTCCGGATCCGCCACGGTGACCTCGGGGACGGCCACCCAGCTTGCCTGCACGCTGTCTGGCCCACCATCGCTCGGCCCGCTCAATGCCAGCGTCACCATCAGCAATGGCGGCGGCAGCGCGGGTCCCACGCAGGTCGCCACCATTGTCGGCTCTCCGACAGTGACCGCCAACACGGCGAACCTCGCCATCAACGCGACCCAGCTCATTATAGCTGGCACGAACTTCTCGGCCACTGCCGCGAACAACGCGGTGACGCTCAGTTCCGGCGCGGCGACTGTCGTCAGTTCGACAAGCACGCAGCTCACCTGCGCTCTAACAGGTTCGCTGTCGCTCGGCAGCCTGACGGCCGTCGTCACTTCCAATGGCGGCTCCAGCGGTGCACCTGTGCAAGTGGCAAATATCATCGATATCGTGAGTATCGCCGCCACCGTCGCCACCGCCGTCGAGGGGGGCACCACCGGCCTCTACACCTTCACCCGCCTCAACAGCAGCGGGGATCAGACCGTTGATTTCCAACTCGACGCCGCCAGCAC
>CANBTO010000371.1 GCA_947372405.1 Verrucomicrobiaceae bacterium | reverse complement strand
CCACCCGATGCCCGAATCACGAGAGGACTGTCATCACGGAGGATCCGCTCCAGCAGGTCATCTTGGAATGCACGTCTCTGTGGATGCGTGACCGAATCAAATTTTGGATCCGCCGGGTAAAGAACTTTCTCGGATCCAATCTGGAACTGTGAAAGAACCTCCTCCTTCGTGATCGCGGACGGCTCCTTACCGGTCGGGACTGGCAATGCCTTCTCGGCGACAAGGGCAATGAGCGAGTCCATCTCAATACTCTCGGCGGCAGAGGTGAAATACGGAGCAGACTCTTTCCGCAGATGGTTTTTCTGCTGTCGGAAATCACCCTCGGTATCGCAAATGTTCAGTAGTGTACAGAATCTTTCGATTCCCGCGGAGTGAAGTGTAGTCAACTTTTGGAGCTTCCTGAAGTAGGCAGAACTCCCGCCCTTACCCTCCGCGATCTTCGCAAGGGCGTTCTTGAGCTGTTCCGAGACGGGCCGGTTTGTGACAAAGTGGAAGCTGACTTGCGCGGTTTGATCTGCGGCAAACCTCTCCAGAAAGCGTTTGAACGTGCTCTCGAGTTCAGAAAACTGGAAAGGGGAGCCCATTCGTGTGGTGGTGTGCTTGAGCTGGAAATAATGAATCCACCCGTCAGCCCAGTACTCCGCCACATCAATCGAACACTCCCCCCTGAGCTTGGACTCTTCCGAACCTTCGATGAACACCCTGCCTACACCGCTACTTGGATCCAGCAGCTTGAGACAACGGCGTGCAGCCCAACGGTAGTGAAATGCATCACCTGCACGTGAAGGTCTGACGAGGTCTTGTTCCATGCTTCCATGAACAAGTTGCTTAGATGAGCAAATTCCAACCAGAAAAAATGGAGTAGCCGCAGCTTCTTTCTGGTCGTCAATTAAGTGGAATCTCTGTGATTGCTCGTATCTGGAGCCAGAAAGTGCCCAGACATCGGTTTGGGTCGGCGCGGGCCTTGCACTGCTTCGAGTGAAGCGGGAACAATAAATCCCTCATCGAGCAGGCGCAGGATGGTGTTGGAGAGACCGGTGGGATGGCCGTGGCCGTTTTCCCAGTGGGAAAGGGTTTTTTCACCACACTGGAGCAGGGCGGTGAGCCGCTTTTGCGGGAGTTTCAGCCGTTCACGCATGGCCTTGATGTCGGGACCGATCATTAGTCCGAGGTGGCGGGCCTTGACGCGCTCGATCTTCTCGCTGGATTCCGGGGTGAGGATTTCCTCGCCGAAGTTGCGGAAGACTTCGACTTCGATGGTTTCGATGAATCGGGCCGGTTGGTCCCTGGTGGCGGGAAGATGGACGTCGAAGGAGGTGGTGTAGGTTTCGGGATTCATGGTTTCTTTTTCAAAAAGGCACGGATGGCCTGGAGTAGTTTTCCGGAATGGTCGGTGTGCATGGAAATCATCACAAGGTGAAGCTGACTGCCGTGCAGGGCGATTTTGACGTAGAGTGGGATCTTGAGCTGGAGAGGATGCGGGCAGAGAAACGCCCATGTTTCGCAGAGGGTGTTGTCGCGTTCATCGATCATGCCGTGGATTTGTTCGCCGAGCATGCCCGGCGTGCGGAGGACCTGGAGGCAAAGTTCATAGGCGTTCCATTTGAATTCCAGTCCGGCGGCGGCCATCTCGCGCTGGGCGCGGCCTGTCCAGAGGATGGAAGCCGGATCGCCACGTTCGAGGATGGGAATCACCACCGCGAGCCAAGACTCCGGCAATGGGGCGATGGTGGTTTTGCTGGCAGCCATGGATGAATCACAAACAAAGGTATGAATTCATACCTTGTATGCAAGGGATATTTTCAGAAGATGTGGAATTCATGAGATTTTTCATGCTCACAAAAGCGGGAGGAGCGATGGGTGATCGCCAGGAGTGAACACAAGAAAACCCGCCGTCCATTTTCAGGACGGCGGGTTTGAAAGAAGCGGAATGAAGTTCCGCGCTCCAGTTACTTGCCAGCGCGCAGCGCCTCGTCGCGGGCCTTGGCCTTGGCGATGACGTCGTCGGAGACGTTTCTCGGGCAAGGCGCGTAGTGGCTGAACTCCATGGAGAACTGGCCACGGCCGGAGGTCATGGTGCGGAGGTCGCCGATGTAGCCGAACATGGCGGACAGCGGAGCCTCGGCCTTGATGCGGACACCACCGGGTGTCGGCTCCTGGCCTTGGATCATGCCGCGGCGGCGGTTGAGGTCGCCGATGACGTCACCGACTTTTTCCTCGGGGGCGAAGACGTCGAGTTTCATCATGGGCTCCAGCACTTGAGGAGCGCACTTGGGCATGGTCTGGCGGTAGGCGGCCTTGGCGGCGATTTCGAAGGCGATGGACGAGGAGTCCACGGCGTGGAAACCACCGTCGTTGAGCGTGACCTTGAAGTCGAGGCAGGGGTAGCCGGCGAGCGGGCCCTTGTGGATGGAGGTTTTGAAACCCTTGTCCACGGCGGGGATGAATTCCTTCGGCACGTTGCCGCCGACGACCTTGGATTCGAAGATGAATCCGGAGCCGGCTTCGCCGGGCTCGATGGTGTAGTCGATCTTCGCGAACTGGCCGGAACCACCGGACTGCTTCTTGTGGGTGTAGCTGTCGTTGACGGGCTTGGTGATGGTTTCGCGATAGGCGACCTGCGGTGCGCCGACATCGACCTCGACCTTGTGGGTGCGCTTGAGGATGTCGATCTTGATGTCGAGGTGGAGCTCTCCCATGCCCTTGAGGATCATTTCGTTGGTTTCATCGTCGGTTTCGACGCGG
Source organism: Verrucomicrobiaceae bacterium (assembly GCA_947372405.1). Next base: position 2,842 of record CANBTO010000371.1, on the reverse strand, counting down.
AACGATGGATCTTCCTGGATCATCTTGCCGATGGCGTTGGCGAGCTTTTCAGCGTTGGCCTTATCCTTCGGCGCGACGGCGATGGAGATGACGGGATCAGGGAACACCATCGGCTCGAGGGTGGCCGGGTTTTTCTCGTCGCAAAGGGTGTGACCGGTCTGGACGTTTTTCATCCCGACGATGGCGACGATGTCGCCGGCTTGGGCGGAGTCGATTTCCTTGCGGTCGTCGGCGTGCATTTCGACCATGCGGCTGATGCGCTCGGTCTTGCCGGTGAAGGAATTAAGCACGGTGTCGCCCTTCTTGATGGTGCCCGAGTAGATGCGGGTGAAGGTGAGCGCGCCGAACTTGTCGTCCATGATCTTGAACGCCAGGCCGCGGAATGGAGCGGCCGGATCAATGACGGCGAACTTGCCGGTTTCGTTGCCCTCGGCGTCCACTTCGGGAAGCGGCCTCACGTCGGTGGGGGCGGGAAGGTAATCGACCACGGCGTCGAGCACCAATTGCAAGCCTTTGTTTTTGAACGAAGAACCGCAGTAGGTCGGGAAGAACGCGAGGTCGATGGTGCCCTTGCGGATACACTTCTTGATTTGCTCGATCGTCGGCTCGGTGCCTTCGAGGTAGGCTTCCATGATCTCGTCGTCCTGTTCGACGGCGGTCTCGATGAGCTGGGCGCGATATTCCTTTGCCTTCTCCACCATGTCCGCGGGGATTTCCTCGATCTTGAAGTTTTCCGGTTGTCCGGTTTCGTCCCAGACGTGGGCCTTCATCGTGAGCAGATCGACCACGCCGATGAACTCGCTCTCGGTGCCGATCGGCAGGACCATGACGAGTGGGTGGGCACCGAGGATCTTCTTGACCTGGGCGATGACGCGATAGAAATCCGCGCCGATGCGGTCGAGCTTGTTGACGTAGATGACGCGCGAAACCTTGGAATCGTTGGCGTAGCGCCAGTTGGTTTCGGATTGCGGTTCCACACCGCCGGAGCCGCAGAACACGCCGACACCGCCGTCGAGCACCTTGAGCGAGCGATAGACCTCGATGGTGAAGTCCACGTGGCCGGGAGTGTCGATGACGTTGAACTGGTGACCCTTCCAGAAGCAGGTGGTGGCGGCCGATTGAATGGTGATGCCGCGCTCGGCTTCCTGTTCCATGAAGTCCATGGTGGATGCGCCGTCGTGGACCTCGCCGATTTTGTGGATCTTGCCGGTGAGCTTGAGAATACGTTCGGTGGTGGTCGTCTTGCCCGCATCGACGTGGGCGAAAATGCCGATGTTGCGGTATTTGGTGAGGTCCTTCATGCCAGTGGTGTGCTTCTGAGTTGCGGGGCGACGGGTTCGCGCCGGGGGCGCATCTCTAGTCAGGGAATTGGATTTGGCAATCCTAGAGTCGCTGATTTTCCATCAAATCCGCCGATTCAGGGAAATTTCCAGCCTTCCTGCTTGCCTCGGCGCACGGACGCGCCTTGCTTTCATCGCGATGGCGGAAACGAAGTGGCAAGCCCGGCCCGCCCGGCTCGATGGCATGACCCCCGTGGAAGTGGCGGCCTTGTTGCGCCATCTGCCCGGCATGGTGTTCTTCGACACCGTGGGAAACCTCGCATCTTCGGCTAGCCAGCCGGTCTCGGTGATCGCCGCGCGTCCCGAACGGATTCTCAAGGGCTCGATCCATGACGACATCGACCGGCAGCTCCTGAGAGATGCGCTGGCGGATGCCCCGCAAGTCTCGGGCGATCACGGTTTCCCGCTGGGCGGACTCTGCGGTTGGGTGGACTATGAAGGGGATTTTGTGTTCGGGGATTTCCGCGAAATGCTGGTCTTCTGCCATGCCACCGCCACGTGGCGGGAAACCGGCCGCCTCTCCGGATGTTTGCGGAAACCTGCGCATCAAACGGCGGAAATCGGCCCGTTCGACGCGGTCATTCCACGCGACCGGTTCATTCGTGACGTCGAGCGCATCAAGGACTGGATCGCCGCCGGCGATATCTATCAGGTGAACCTCTCGCAAGCCTTTGAGGCTGAGGTTTCCGGCGGCTCGTTGTTTCCCCTCTACGAATCGTTGCGCGACGCCTCGCCCGCACCGATGGCCGCATGGCTCTCACTCGATGGGAAGGAAATCCTCAGCTCCTCGCCCGAGACCTTCCTCAAAATCTCCGGCCGCGGCATCGAAACCCGCCCGATCAAAGGCACCCGCCCGCGCTTCCACGATCCGGACGAGGACCGCCGCTCCGCCTACGAACTCCAGACCTCCGCCAAGGAGATTGCCGAGCTCGTCATGATCACCGACCTGCTGCGCAACGACCTCGGCCAGGTCTGCGAATTCGGCAGCGTCGAGGTTTCGGAAATGCTCCAACTCGAATCGCTCGCACAGGTCCACCACCTCGTCTCCACTGTCACGGGCACTCTGCGCCCGGAAACCGACGCCATCGGAGCGCTGGCCGCGTGTTTTCCCGGCGGCAGCATCACCGGCGCGCCGAAGAAACGCGCCATGGAGATCATCCGCGAACTCGAAGGCGCGCCGCGCGGCATCTACTGCGGTGCCATCGGCTGGTTCGGATCCAACGGCGAAAGCTCCTTCAACATCGCCATCCGCACACTGATCCGCGATGGAGGAAAGCTCATCTATCAAGTCGGTGCCGGCATCGTCGCGGACTCCGATCCCGAGAAAGAATACGAGGAAACCCTGCACAAGGCCGCAGGCATCCGGCTGGCCTTGTCACGGCGGAAGTAGCAGCGCTTTGCTGGAGCATTGGCTTGCAGTAGATCCAAGACGGGATCCGCGACCCGTCGACCCGGGAAAACGTCATTGAAACATCACTGCCTGCTTCCTGGTATTTCACTCA
>CANBTO010000370.1 GCA_947372405.1 Verrucomicrobiaceae bacterium | reverse complement strand
CGAACAAAACTGGGCGCCCTCACTCGAGATCGACAAATGGTGGAATCCTTCCACTTATCTAACCGTGGAACAAGTCTCCGGCAACAACCCGACGGGTGGACTGCTGCATCCCTACAAGGGCCGCCACGCGCCGGGTCATTCGATTGTTCCGAACCTCCTGATGTATGAAATCGCCAAACGCGATGGCCTTGCTGATCCAGACCACTATCTTGCCGCTGCGGTGAAGCAGGCGGAGTGGATCGTGAAGAATCTCGACTGGAACGACCCTCGCACCACCAAGGGCCAGCGGATGAGCGAGCACCGCACGATCCCGAGCCTCGTCTGGCTGTTGCAGAATTATCCCGACCAGGCACCGGCCGGATTGAAGGAAAAAATCACCGCGTGGGCCGAGGTCGCCGCGAAGCGCTCTAACAACATGTGGGACATCCGCCGCTTCGATGATGGCGAGAACTGGACCATCCCGAAGCTCAACGATGTCGGCAACTGGGCCGCCACACCGGGCATCGCCTTGGCGGCCTCGTGGGTGATCGACGACCCGCTGCTGAAATCCCGCATGCGCGAGCTTGCCGTTTCCCATGCCGACGCTGTGTTCGGCCGCAACCCGCGTCTCGCCGCCGCCCCTAACAAACCGGAATCCGGATTCACCGGAATCGAGCGCGGTTGGCCGAAGAGTCATCCCAACAACACATGCGCCCGGCTCGAACTCTGCCGTGGTTCGATTTCCTCCGCTCCCGGCAGCGAGATGTTCCCTTTCAATCCGGAGGGACCGTATCGCCACCCCGAAGGTTGGGTGAACTACGGCGCCGCCTGGTGCCTCAGCCTTGCTTACTTGGAATTTGATCAATGCGGTAGCCCGCCGAAACCGTGAATGACACTCGCGAAGCAGCGCAGACACGACATGAGAACAACCCTCAAGACGATTGTAAGAGAGAGCCTGCTCTCAGTCGCCATTGTAGCGTTTTCCTGCGTTTCTTCGGCAACGCCAGCGCAGCCAGGCTATGCCCTTTCCCAAAAAGATGAGCGCACTGTGACGGTGTCCACTCGCGAGACGGGGCCGATTGATCTCGAGATGAAGTTTTGCATCTTGTTCTCGGAACAGTCCCCCAAGCTGGAGAATCGCCCTTTGGCCATCGACGCCGCCTACAACGCGCCGAGCTGGTACAATCCGAAGCTCAAGCCAGGCGAACGCTCGATCAAGCAGAAGGACGACGCACTTTCAATTGGCGACGGCTTTGCCCCGGGCATTCTCAAAGGGTCGAAACAGTCGAGAACGGCAGACCTCTTCCAAGCCGCACCGCAATTCACACTTACCGCCACCGAGGGACTCAAAACCGAAAAGGGCTTCCGTTTCAGTTTCCCCGAACATCCGTCATTCACCTTGGAGTCCTCGATCGAACTTCCGGATCCATCAGCTCCTCCCGTTCTATCCTACCGCTTTACGCCCAGGAAGGACGGCTACTATTCCGTGGGTTTTATGGGGGCTCCGGCGCACTCGCTCGATGCCGTCGATGAAATCTGGCAACCGCTGATCTGGCAGGAAAAGCGCTTTCCGCCCGCAAGTTATATGGAGCTCGCCTACCGCTGCCCGGTGCCGACCGCACTGGTCACCCACCAAGGCGTCTCGGTCGGCATCGTCGTTGATCCTGAGGAGTTTCCCTTTGATGAGTTGCCGGTCGTGGAGAACTCCCGCTTTGGAGTGGCGGTTCGCAATGCCAAGGGACTGGCGCAGCCCATGACCTTCGCACCCGTGCTCGGATTGCCCGAGTCTAACATGAAAGCGGGCCGCTCCTTTTCCTTCAAGCTGCGGCCGGTCCTGGTCAAGGGCAAGACCACCACGGCCTGTGAAACGATTGCGACCTCCCTCTATGGCTTCCGCGACTACCGATCAAATGCCATCGGCTCGCTCAATCAGACACTGGAAAACATGGTCGATTATGGCATGAGCGAATGGAGCCGCTTTCACGTCGATGAAAAAGGTTGCAGTTATGCGACCGATGCGCCGGGAACTGTTAAAAACGTGTCGTCTCTCAATCCGCTGGAGCTGGCCATGATCACGGATGACGAAGAGATTTTCAATCAACGGGCGTATCCCTTGATCGAGTACATGCTGAGCCGGGGAAAGTTCCTCTTCACCACGGATCGAACGCAGAAGATACAGTCCCCCTCCTACACGCTCGACGGTCCCTGTGCGCCCATCAGTGAATTGGCGGTGCTCTACAACGTTTTCGGCGGAGCGAACTCCGCGCTGATCGAGTTCGCGCAAAAGGAATACGAGGGAGACCGCAAGCGCAATTTGGACGCCTTGCTGACTGGCAAAACCTGGCCGAATGCCTTGGCTCTCTATCGGATGACAGGCAATCAGGCCTATCTTGATTTCGCGATCAAGGGTGCCGACCAATACCTTCAGGACCGCATCGCGACTCCACAAAGCGACTTCAGAGATCCCTTTGGCGAAAGCATGTTCTTCTGGACGGATTACAACCCCCGCTTTGCCTGGTTGCTGGAACTCTACGAGGCGACCGGAGAGAAACGCTATCTCGATGCCGCCCACGAAGGAGCTCGACGTTTCACCCAACAAATCTGGATGTCGCCGCGCATCCCGGAGAAAAACATCACCGTTCACCCGAACGGGCTGGCTCCGCATTACTGGTATCTGAAAGGGAAAGGGCATCAAGTCATGCGCGCCGCTAAAGAGTCGGTGCCCGCATGGCGCTTGTCCGAGATCGGTTTGACCAGTGAATCCAGCGGCACCAGCACGGGCCACCGGGCCATCTTCATGGCGAATCACGCACCCTGGTTGATCCGCATCGGCAAACTGACGAATGACCCCTTTCTACGCGCGCTGGGCCGTTCCGCCATCGTCGGCCGTTACACCAACTTTCCCGGCTACCACATCAACACGGCACGAACCACCGTGTATGAGAAGCCCGACTATCCGTTGAGACCACACGAGCAACTGGGCGTCAATTCGATGCACTACAATCACATCTGGCCGATGACTTCCATGCTCGTCGATTACCTCGTCAGCGAAACCATGGCACGCTCCGATGGAGCCATCGACTTCCCCTCGCAGTTCATCGAAGGCTATGCCTACCTGCAGAGCAAGTTCTACGGCACTCAGAAGGGTCATTTCTACGACGCCAAAGACGTAATCCTCTGGATGCCAAAGCAACTGCTGCAAATCGACAACGTCGAGATCAACTACATCGCCGCCCGCGGTGAGAACGCGCTCTACCTCGCCTTAATCAACGAATCCACCAAGGACGTTACTGCCAATATCACTCTGAACGACAAGCTGGTTCCACAGGGCTCTTATCCCGTTCGCATCAGTCGGAACAACCAAGCCTTCGAGAACATGGGAACGACTCAAGGCAACTTGCAACTGAGCATCCCCGCCAAAGGTTTGACCGCCGTGGTGCTCGATGGCTGCAAAATCACCCCACGCTTCCAGGAAAAAATAATGGGCGAGACCAAGGAAGACGCTTGGAAACATGGGCTGGTGGACTTCACTGAGCCCAAGGGCCGAGCGATGGTTCTCAACCTCGGAAAGGCCAACAGCAATGCCTTTATTTATCTGATCGATGATGCCACAAGCTATCAGAAAGTCAGTCTTATCTATGATCTCGGCAAGGGTCCGGTGACGGTGACCGACCAGGCATTTCCCTGGGAATTCACGGTGCCGCTGGAGACATCGGCTTCAAACATGTCATTCTCCATTTCGGCTTTGCTCAAGGACGGCAAGACCGACACCGGGAAAACCCACCAACTTTCAAAAAATTAAACCCTAAGACATGAAAATCAAAGGAATGCGCTGGTGGATCGTTGTTCTGATATTCCTGGCTGCGGTGCTGAACTATGTCGATCGTCAGACACTTTCCACTCTCGCGCCGACCATCCAGGCGGACTTGAAAATGGACGATCGCGAGTATGCGAACATCGTCAACCTGTTCCTTGTCGCCTATACCCTTGCCTATCTGATTTCAGGCAAGTTGGTGGACCGACTCGGCACCCGCACCGGCACCACGGTCTTCGTCATCTGGTGGTCGCTGGCCAACATGATCACCGGCTGGGCGCAAGGAGTGCGTTCGATGGGTGGCTTCCGATTCATGTTAGGTCTTGGCGAGGCTGGCATCTGGCCGGCCGCCTCGAAGGCGGTTTCCGAGTGGTTTCCCGCCCGCGAGCGCGCTCTGGCGATCGGCTTCTACACGATGGGCGCCACCATCGGGGCGACCGTCGCGCCCAAAATCGTGATTGGACTCGCGTCATTCGACTACGCCACCAAGCTGCCCTTCATCGAATCAGTGTTCCATCACGGCACCGGCTGGCGCATGAGCTTCCTGATCACCGGACTGGCCGGATTTCTATGGATCATCCCGTGGCTCATTTTCTATCGAAAACCCCGTGAAAGCAAGCTGCTGTCACCCGCCGAGCTGGAGTTGATCGAAGAGGGCGAGGCCCCGCAGGAGGAGGGCGCGAAAGGCTGGAGCTGGGGCAAGGTGTTGACATTCCGCCCGGTTTGGCTGCTTTTGATCGGCCGCTTGATCACCGACCCGGTCTGGTATTTCTATCAGTTCTGGTTCGCCAAATACCTCAGCGCCGACCACGGGTTGACGCAGGGCGAACTGACCATCACCTGGGTCGTTTACGCCGCCGCTGGAGTCGGCTCGCTGGCAGGCGGATGGTTTTCCGGCTTGTTGGTCAAAAAAGGCAGCAGTCCGGTGAACGCCCGGCTGTGGATCATGCTCGGCGCCGCCTGCCTGATGCCGGTCTCGCCTTTCATCGCAATGGCCGCGGGCCTGCCGGTAATGATGACTCTTACCGCAGTGGCCGTGTTCGCCTCCCTCGCCTGGCTGATCAACATCAGCGCGATCGTGGTGGATGTCGTGCCGAAGCACTCGGTCGGCACCGTGTTCAGCGTGGTCGCCGCGGGCAGCACGCTCGGCGGCATCGCGATGAACATGATCGTCGCAGCGATGGTTTCCGGACCTTCTTCCAAACCCGCCGGGTTTCTTGACCAGGGTTTCAAGGCCATCTGCGGACCACTCATTGAAGCCGTCCAGGGCAAGGGCTACGGTCCTTGGTTCCTCGCCATGGCCTTCCTTCATCCGCTCGCCCTGCTGTTACTCTGGGCCGGCGGCATCCATCGCCCTCGCCAAACTACAACCTGATTCTCATATGTTGATCGAAGCATCTACTGACAAACGCTCCCTGAATCTCGTCGAAATCGACGCCGGCCTCATCGTCGTCGGCGGCGGTCTATCAGGAGTCGCCGCCGCCATCGCCGCCGCCCGCCACGGGGTGAAGACCGTGCTCGTCCAGGATCGACCGGTCCTCGGCGGCAATGCCTCCAGTGAAGTGCGCCTCTGGGTGCTCGGCGCGACCTCGCACATGGGCAACAACAACCGCTGGTCGCGTGAGGGCGGGATTCTCAACGAAATCCTCGAGGAGAACCTCTACCGCAACCGCCAGGGCAACGCGCTGATTTTCGACACCATTCTGTTGGAAAAATGCATTGCTGAAAAAAACCTCACGCTGCTCCTCAACACCGCCGCCTACGAGGTGGACAAAAGCGATCCCGACACGCTGTCCGCGGTGCATGCC
>CANBTO010000369.1 GCA_947372405.1 Verrucomicrobiaceae bacterium | reverse complement strand
GGGCTTGCCGCAGACGCGACCATTTCATTCGCGAGGTTCCCCGCCGCGACTCAATGCCTGAAGTGCCTGTGGCCGGTGAAGACCATGGCCATGCCGGCGGCGTCGGCGGCGGCGATGACTTCCTCGTCGCGGACGGAGCCGCCGGGCTGGATGCAGGCGGTGGCCCCCGCGTCGATGGCGGACTGGAGGCCGTCGGCGAAGGGGAACATGGCGTCCGAGGCGACGATGCTGCCTTTGAGGGACAGTCCGGCTTCACCGGCTTTCCAGATGGCGATGCGCGAGGAGTCCACGCGGCTCATTTGGCCGGCACCGATGCCGAGGGTGCGGTCCGCGCTGGAGTAAACGATGGCGTTGGACTTGACGTGTTTGACGATGCGCCAACCGAAGCGCATGGCGCGCATCTCCTCCTCGGTGGGCGGGCGCTTGGTGACGACTTTGGATTCGAGCTTGTCGAGGCCGAGAGCGGTGTGGTCGCGGTCCATGACCATGATGCCACCGGGGCAGGAGCGGATGACGGGGGATTTTTTCTCCACGAGGTAGCTGTCGTTCATTTTCATGAGACGCAGGTTTTTCTTTTTCTGGAGCAGGGCGCGGGCGTCGGCCTCGAATTCGGGGGCGATGATGACGTCGGTGAAGATCTCGGAGATGATGCGGGCGAGATCGAGGGTGAGCGGGCGGTTGCAGACGATGACGCCGCCGAAGGGCGCCTGGCGGTCGGTTTCGAAGGCCTTCTGCCATGCGATCTTGAGGCTCTCGTCGTCCTGGCCGACGCCGCAGGGGTTGGTGTGCTTGAGGATGGCGACGGTGGGTCTAACAAAGTCGAGGATGATGTCAGCGGCGGCCTCGATATCGAGGACGTTGGTGTAGGAGAGTTCCTTGCCCTGGACCTGGGTGAAGTATTCGCGGAAGTTGCCGTAGAGGTTGCACTTCTGGTGGGGATTGTCGCCGTAACGGAGTTCCTGTTCGAGCGGCAAGCTGAGGGTGAAGTTGCAACAGGTGCCGGTGCGGCACTGGCCGAGGTAGTTGGTGATGGCGGCGTCGTAGGCAGAAGTGCGGAGGAAAACTTTGACGGCGAGCTGTTCGCGGAAACCCTTGGTGGTGTTGCCGGTGTTTTCCTTCATTTCGTCGATGACGCGCTGGTAGTCCGCGGGATCGACGACGACAGTGACGTGCGAATGGTTTTTCGCGGCGCTGCGGAGCATGGAGGGTCCGCCGATGTCGATGTTTTCGATGGCTTCCTCGAGGGTGACGTCGGGCTTGGCGACGGTTTCCTCGAAGGGGTAGAGGTTGACGACGACGAGGTCGATGGGCGGGATGTCGTTTTGTTTCGCCTGGGCGAGGTGGTCCTTGTCATCGCGGCGGTGGAGCAGGCCGCCGTGGACTTTGGGATGGAGGGTTTTGACGCGGCCGTCGAAGAGCTCGGGTGCGCCGGTGTATTCGGAAACATCGATGACCGGGAGGCCGGCTTCACGCAAAGCCCTGGCGGTGCCGCCGGTGGAGAGCAACTCGACCCCGAGGTCGTGCAGTTCCTTGGCGAAGGCGGCGAGGCCGGTTTTATCGGAAACGGAAAGGAGTGCGCGAGTGATGGGCATGGCGGGTGGCGGTGGAGATGACTTCCTGCGGGAGACGCCGTAACGAAGGCGGGGACGCTGGGCAAGCGGAATAGGGCGGGGGAGGTGGCCGCGAATGGGCTGGTTCGGATGCGGGTCTTGGCAGAAAACGCGCCATGCGTCTGCTGGAAACGCCAATGGAGAAGGAATCCGGCGGGTGCTAGGTTGGCGCATGAAACGGTGGAAAAACATGTGGGTTTTTCTGGCGCTGGGACTAGCGGGCTGTGTGGAGGATCACAAGCAGCCGCCGGTGCCGACATCGGCGATGGCTGCGTCCATGGGGTGTTCGCTCAGGACGCTGGAACGTGGCCGCGGGGTTTTTCGCACCCAGTGCGGAAAATGCCACGAGCTGGTGGCTCCGGAGCACGTGAAGATCTCCGACTGGAGGTTGGTAGTGCCCGGGATGTGCTGGAACGCGGGAGTTACCCACGCCGATGAGGCGTTGATTCTGAAATACGTGCTGGCGGTGAGGAAGAACGCCTCACAGAGGGCGGAATCTCCCTGATGGAGGATGTTTCGGATTGATCCGGAGGGCATTTCGTCGAAGGTGGCCGGATGACTCGCCTCGCCCCATGGTTTGCACTTTTTCTCGTCTTGTCAGGCGTATCGGGTCTGGTGGTTGCGGATGGCAAGGGCGGGCGGTTGCTCCATGATCCGAAACTGCACCTCGCGGTTCTAGCGGCGGAAAAAGATTCCGACGGCAGGCTTTTCACCAACTACAATCCGAACGGACCCTGCCAATGGAACCAGGGCTGGCCATGGAAACTCGATCTCAGCGGAGTCGCCTGGGACGTGGCCACAGCCGTTACGGCGATCACGCCGCGGCACGTGGTGATGGCGGATCATTTTCAACGGAGAGTCGGCGAGCGGGTGGTGTTCCATGACCGCAAGGGCCGCTGGCACGAGAGGCACATCCTGAAAGTGATGTCCTTGAAGGAACTCGGCCTGCCGGGTGACATCGCAGTGGGGTTGCTGGACAGCGCGCTGCCGGATTCGATCCGCACCTATCCGCTGCCGGAGCCGCGGGATGACTATGCGGCGCTGCTCCCCGGAGCGACGGTGCTTCTAACGGAACAAGGGCGGAGCTTGTTTTTCCACCAAGTGGCGGGTATCGGCGGGGCATCGGTGGCTTTCCGATTTGACGAGCGTTTTGCCGAAAGCCGGCACAAGAACCTGATCGTCGGGGATTCCGGGCATCCATCGTTCGTGCTGAGCCACGGCGAGCTGGTTCTGATAGAAACCCACACCACCGGTGGTCCGGGCGCGGGTCCGTTCTATGGTTCGCCGGAAGTGGTGAAGGTCCTGCGCAAGATCGTCGCGACACTGGATCCGGCATATTCCCTGAAAACCGTGGCAATGGACGGGCCGGTGCTGGAAGATGCGAAGAATGGACTCGCATCGATGCCTAAACCTCCGCCGCCGCCTGCAAGCCCTCCAAAGCCGGCAGATCCGCCACAACAGGCAGTGCCCCGTCAGCCGCGGCCACGGGTGGTGCCGCCGCCATAGGATGTTTGATGGAGGATCCTTCCGGCATCGCGGCACCCGCAAGCGGTGCCCGTTCCGGCTCGGGAATCCATGTCGATAGGAGGCGTATGGACGATTCATCGATCAGCCAGCGCTGGTGGAGATCCGACGGTGGCGAGTTGATGGAGAGTTTTCCATCGCGCTCGAGGCGGCGGAGAATCACCCGCAGAATGGCGAAGGCGGTATCGCCGAGTTCGCCTTCGTCGCGGTTTCGGTGGACGCGTTTGACGAGATCGGTCTGTGCGATGCGACCTAACAATCCGGCCCGAGCGAGATCGATCAGGTGGGCGATTTCCACTCCGTAGCCGGTGGGGAAGGGAAGTGATTCCAACAAACCGCGGCGGGCGGCGTATTCTCCGGAGAGAGGTTGGAGGATCCCGCTCAACTCGGGGTAGAACATGGAGATGAACGGTCTGACGAGGATTTCGGAAACCCGTCCTCCGCCGTTCGCATGGACGGCGTCGCCATTGGACAATGGCCTCTCGTAATAGGCCTTCACGTAGTCGATTTCCGGATCTGTCAACAACGGGCCGATGAGGCCGGTGACGAATCCCGGGTGGAAATTCGCAATGTCCCCGTCGAGGTAGCAGATGATGTCTCCGGTGCAGGCATGCAGGGCTTTCCAGAGGTTTTCACCCTTGCCGGTGTGGCTGCCGGTTTCAGGTGCGATTGCGGATGACTGGAAAACCCGGGCACCCGCCACTTCCGCGACTTCGCGGGTCCGGTCCTCCGAATCCGAATCGATAACCAGGATCTCATCGACGAGCGGCACCCGCTCCATCAGATCGGTGCGGATCGTCGCCACGATGGATCCGATGGTCTCCGCTTCATTGAGCGTGGGGATGCAGACGGAAACGCGCTGGCCGCTTTTGATCGCCACCAGTGCCTCCGTATCAACGAACTGGCTGTGGTGGAAACGCTGCATGGCCCGACGGAAGACCGCTTTGCAGGAAGACTCAAGACGGGAATCGCGCAATCGCATCCACCAAGTTGGTATGACCTGTGCTTAACGCGGTATGAAACTCTCGCTCATTCTTCACACCGGGCGGGATTCCAACCCCAACTCCCACGTCATGAAATCAACATCCCGTCTCGGATCCGTCGCCCTGGGTCTCCTCGCATTGTGCGGGGGGCTTCATGCGGAATCTCTCAAAATCGCCTACTCGGACTGGCCTGGCTGGGTCGCGTGGGAAATCGGCGTGCAAAAAGGCTGGTTCAAGGAGGAAGGCGTGGACGTCGAGTTCCAGTGGTTCGACTACGTGCCCTCGATGGACGCCTACGTCGCCGGCAAAGTGGACGCCGTCTGCATGACCAATGGTGACGCGCTGGTCACCGGTGCCACCGGAAAACCATCGGTCGGCATCCTCATCAACGATTACTCCAATGGAAACGACATGATCGTGGCGGCCCCGGGGATTTCCTCGGTGAAGGATCTGAAAGGCAAGAAAGTCGGCATCGAGGAAGGATTCGTGGAACACCTGCTCTTGCTAACAGCTCTGGAGAAAAACGGCCTGAAACCGGACGACGTGACCATCGTGAACACACCGACGGGCCAAACACCGCAGGTGTTAGGTTCCAAGGCCGTCGATGCGATCGGCGCGTGGCAACCGAACTCCGGTCAGGCCCTCAAGGCGCTTCAAGGTTCAAAGTCCGTGTTCTCCTCCGCGGACGCACCGGGCATCATCTACGACCTGCTCTATGTTTCCTCCGAGAGTCTGGAAAAACACCGTATGGAATGGGCCAAGGTCGTGAAAGTCTGGTACAAGATCGCCGACTATATGAAGAAGGAGGAAAACCTCGATGATGCCCTGAAGATACTCGCCGGCCGCGTCAACCTGAAGCCGGAGGAATACGAACCGCTGCTCAAAGGAACCCACATTCTAACTCTCGATGAAGCCGTGAAGCGCTGGGAAAGTGCCGACGGACTGGGTTCGGTTTACGGTTCCACCAAAAACGTCAACGCCTTCAACCTCAAGCACGCGGTTTATAAGGAGACTCAGGATCCTGCGAAATACCTCGACCCATCCCTGACCAAGTCGCTGGTGCCGGCCAAGAGCAAGTGAGCGTGTCGCGCGCACCCGGCCACCTAACATCATCATCATGTCCCGCGCCGAGTGCCTGAAAGGCTGGTTTGTGGTTCGCCGGGAGCTGTCCCGCACGCGGCGGACCATTCTCGCCGCGCTGTCGTTCGTGCTTCCGATCGGCCTTTGGTGCGTGGTTTCATATGTGCCGTTCATCTGGCACCCCGATGTGAAACTCACCCTGGCGGCGAACACGGAGCGGATGAGCGCGGTGTTCACCGCCGGCAATCGTTTGAGCCGTGGATTTTTCCCGGAATACGTCGAGGCCATCCGCGCCGACAACAAGGAAACACTCGCCGCACGATCCACCGGAACCTCGATCCCCGGCGCGAAGCGGGCGAACCGCCTGTTGCTCCGCCAGCTTTCCCCCGTCGTGGTGGAAAACGGCTGGCTGCCACGCGGACA
>CANBTO010000368.1 GCA_947372405.1 Verrucomicrobiaceae bacterium | reverse complement strand
GCTGATCACAGCGATGCGGTCCGGATGTTTCCCTGCAATCGCCCACAAGCCCCCAAGCCAATGCGGGGGAACACAGTCATCAACGGCAGCACTGGCCGGGATGAGCGGTTGGATGCGGGGGGACATTTTTTTGGGGGGGAAATCCGGTCTGACGGATGTGCTTCGACATCTAAACCCGGACAGTCCACCACTCTTACCACGGATCGGGTCCGCTTGAATTACGCGATCACGTATTGCAAGGATAAGTCAAAAGTCTTGCAACGGCCGCCCCTAAAGGCGATCACTTGGGCCGTTACTCCCCCCGTAATGCATTTTCCGAAGCCATTTCCCCCCCGGATGGCTGGCTGGCTGATTCCCTGTGTTTTCGCAGGTTTCTGTCTGCCTGTTCCGGCCCAAGAAGTTTCTCCCATCGTGGAGGACCGGGTGGATTATGGCAACGCCCAGGCTCCCAGCGTCGTTGATGCGAAACATCGCGGTGGTCTGGAACTTGGAGCCACGATCCAAGCCGCGTATGACAGCAACATTTTCCTCAGCACAACGAAACCGGAGTCCGACATGGTGTTCCGCCTCGTGCCGCTCATCGCCTACACCAAGGGCGACGACAAGTCCGGCGAAGGTGGTTTCGTCAAGATTGCCTACCGGCCTGCCGCAGTGGTCTATGTGGACCACGGAAGCGAAGACCGCGTCGACCATGAAGCGCTCGTCACCGTTGGTTGGCGCGGCAAGGTCACCAGCCTGACCTACACGGGCGGTTATCAGAAACTCGGGGACACCACTCCGGACACCGGCCGCCCCACGGACCGCAACGTGCTTGCAAACGAGATCCGCGCCGCATGGGCGCCGCGTGAGAAAACCGTGTTCGAAATCGCCGCCGGAAACCGCAATTACGATTATGTGGACCCCACGCTCTACGACTCGGACAAGACTTATGGCGAGGCGGTCTTTCGCTACATTTACTCGCCCAAGACCGAGCTCGGGCTGATCTATCAGATCGGACGCTACAAGGTCGATGGCGCCGGGCCACAGGACACCCAGCAACTCGCCGCAAGCATCGCCTGGCAGCCGAGGGAGAAGATCCGCCTGAAACTCATCGGCGGCGGGGAATACCGGAAGTTCGACAACGGAAGCTCGGTGAACCCGGTGCTCGAAGGCAGGATCGACTGGCTGCCGCGCAACGGCACGGATTTCTATGTGACCGCCTATATGCGTCAGGAAACCTCCGCCTACTACGCCGGCCAGAACTACCAGGTGAAGGGAGTCACGGCAGGAGTCTCCCAACGCATCGCCGGAGACTGGTCAGTCAAGCTGGATGGCAGCTTCGAAAAAAACGTCTACTCGCAAGTCTCCGGATCCACCGCAGGCAGCAGGACCGACACGATCTGGGCGCTTCGCCCGGCCGTAGTCCGCCGCATAGGAGACACATCGGAACTCGCGCTTTTCTACCGGATTTCCAGCGACCATTCCACCAACAACGCCTTCGGCTATGACGACCAGACGATCGGAGTCGAATTCAGCCACAAGTTCTAACATGATTTCATGAACACCGTTCCGAAAAGAATCCTCACGGCCCTCCTGATGCTCTCAGGGCTGTTCGCCGCGCTCCCGTCCGCCCTCGCGGAGCGGTCTTCCGGCGTGATCGCCGGTCTCGACAACGTGGAGATCCGGGTGTTCCGCGAGGACGACCTGACGACACGCGGGCAGTTGTCCGCGGACGGCAGCATCACGATGCCGCTCATCGGTGCCGTGAGGATCGCCGGGCTCACCACCGACCAGGCCGCGGCGCTCATCACGCGCAGGTTGGCGGATGGATATCTGGTGAAACCCGAAGTCACCGTGACGATCGAGGCCCGGATCAAGAAAACCGTCACCATTCTCGGACAAGCGCAGCGACCCGGGGTGTTCGAACTGCCAGTTCAACGCCGCCTGACGCTGGTCGAGGCGATTGGAATGGCTGGCGGGGTGACACGCATCGGCAATGCGAGGAAAATCACACTCAAGCGCCATTCGGAAGTCCGGGTGGTGGATCTCACGGAAATCACGTCCGGCAAGGGAACCGACATCCAGCTTCAGGACGGCGACGTGATCTCCATCCCGGAAAGCCTGTTTTAACGAAACGACATTCATATCGATGCCTCATTTACCAACATCAGGAAACGAACTCGCCAGGCCTGGAACGCAGCTTCCAGCCCTCGTCGGCGCGGATCCCACACACTACCTTCCCAAGGTGGAGGCCGGGCGCATGATCGGCATTTTGCTTCGCCGGTCATGGATGCTTGTTCTTCCCGTCATTCTCGCCACGGCGGCTGCAATCTGGTTCGCCGGCCGTCTTCCTAAAACCTATCAGGCTTACGGCTCGGTTTACGTCAGCAGCCAGGCACCCGTCGTGCTCGACGTCCGCGCGGTGGCTCCGGAGGAAGCGCGGGATCTGGAGCAAATGCGCTCCGTCGAGCAGGGCATGAGCGCATCGAACCTGCTGATGCGCGTCATCAAAGCCAACGGGCTTGCGGACGATCCATCGTTCGCGCCCGCAGGCACCAGCCCGCAGGCACTGCTCGGCAAATTCTCAAAGCGCGTCTCGGTGGGATTGCGCCGCGGTACCCGCCTCATCGATATCTCCGTGGAGGACACGGACCCGGCGCGTGCAAGGAATCTGGTCGAATCCTTGGTGCGGGAATACATGGACTGGACGTCCGAACGGCAGGAGATGATCACAAAACAGGCCAGCGAGGGACTCGCCCTCGAGGAGTCCCGTCTCAGGGACCGCATGCAGGAATCCGCCCACAAACTCCAGGAGTTCCGCGAGGCCCATCCGGTCCCGGGTCTTGAAGGACCGGACGGCGTATCGTCTGTTAGAGATCCACTCGCGGCTCTCAGCACCCAGCTTACCCAAGCCACCGCCGAAAGACTGCGGCTCGAAGCCGAGTTTGAAACCTGCGCGAAGTTCGATCCGTCAAACCCCGAATCACTCGCCGGCATCGAGAAGACCGAGCGTGGCACCGAAGTGCTCGCCCAGGTACGGGCGCTGCAAGTGAAAGAGGCGGACTTCGGCCGGGTGAAGGAGCGCTATCTTTACAAGCATCCGGTGTATCGGGAAGCCGCCAACGAGATCGCCATCCTGAAGGCGGACCTGGCGGAAACCGTCAGATCCGCGGGACAGGCTCTGGAACAGCGCTACAACATCGCGAAACAAAACGAAACCAAGTTGACAGCAGCGGTCGCAGCAGCGCGTGGCACGGCCGTGGAGTCGGAAGGCGTCCGCGAACAGTTCAAAGCAATGGTCCGCGAAGCTGACGCGGACCGCAATCTGCATGACTCCGTAGCTCTCAGGCTGCGCCAGACCAATCTGGCGGCCACCGTTCCCGCGTCAGTTCTCAGATGGGAGGACACCCCTCTGGTTCCGGAAAAACCGCACAGCCCGAGGAAGATCGTTTATGCCGCGGCCGGAGCCTTCGGTGGATTTTTCCTTGGCGCACTTCTTCTCGTCGCAACGGAGTTGAGCGACCGCAAGGTCCGCAATCCGGCGGCGGCGGCTCGTGCGACTGGCACGCCCCTGCTGGTCACGGTGCCCGCCGTGGAAAACCCCGGAGACGGAATGGTCCTGATGACCGATCCGGCTTCGGCAAGCGCCGAGGCGTTCCGTCGATTGCGTGTGATCCTCGCGCCGCAGCCCGGAGCCGCCACCGGCAGGACCGTGCTCTTCGTCAGCGCCAAGGCGGGCGAGGGCAAATCCTTCTGCGCCCTCAACCACGCAACCTCGCTGGCCATGCAGGGATTCCGCACGCTTTTGTTAGACGCTGACCTGCGCAGCCCGGGACTCAGCCGGGACCATATCACGCCGGGCAACGACGAGTCCGGCCTGGGCGGATACCTGACAGGCAGGATCGAACCCGCATCGGCCTGTTACGCCACCTCGCTGCCGAACCTCTATATCCTCTCGTCCGGACCGATGCGAGCCGACGCGGCGGAACTGTTAGCCGGCACACGTTTCCCCTCCCTGCTTGAAGACGCGTTCCGATGGTTCGATCGGGTGGTCATCGACACGCCTCCACTGCTTGCCGTCAGCGACGCCCTTGCCATTTCCCGCTACGCGGACCGCTGCTGCCTGGTTGTGCGCGATGGTGGCAGCGACCGGCGCGAACTCAAACGGGCCGCGGAACTGCTTCGTTCATCCGGCGCGAACCTGGTCGGTTTCGTTTGGAACGAATCGCCGACGCATGGAAAAAAGACATCGGCTTTCGGTCCCGCAGTGCCCGCGAACCGTCAGGGCCTGGCACCCCCGCAGCCGGTTGGCGTGACATCTGCTCAGCCACCCCATACACTCACCATCGTTGAAACTTTTGCATAGCTTTCCCCCGCGCGACAGATTACAAAAGTCCCCAACGTTCAAATCGTCCTCCCCCGAGATGATGTTTCCACTCCCCCCACCCCCCCCGGAACATGAACCCCACCCCCCGCTTGGCGGCGGGCGAGTCCCCCCCTGCTCGTCCACCTGCTTCATCCCCTGAATTTAACGAGACCTACACTCTCAGACACCGGCACCGCCCATGGGTCGCCCACCAGAAACTGGTGGCGATCAGCTTCATGGGTGACGCCGCGGTGGTCCTGTTAGGTCAGATGCTCGCCTACGCGATCCGGTTTGAAACCGGAATGCGTGGAATCGGTGTCACGGACAACGTGATCAATCTCCAGAGTTACTGCGGCCACGTATTGCTGGGTAGCGCGCTGCTGGTCTTCATGCTGGCGAACTTCCGCCTTCATGATCCGCGCAACTATCTGGCGATCCGCAAGACCCTCGGCATCGTCATCAAGACCTGCCTCATCTGGTGCGTCACCTTTCTCGCGCTGGCTCTGGTTCTGAAGATCGATCCTCCCATCAGCCGGATGTATTGCGCCGTTGGCTGCATCTGCGCCATGAGCGGACTGCTGACGTGGCGCTGGATCCTCTATTGCGTCCTGCGGCGCGAGTCGTTCGCCAGCGCGCTCAGACAGCACGCGGTGTTCGTCGGTTGGAACGACGAGTGTGATCGCGCCGTGAAACGCTTTGGCGAGGGCAGATCCCACCAGTTGTCCGTTTGCGGGGTGATCACTCCTCCCGGCCAGACCTTGGAAATGCAACCCCCGGCGCACATTCCCGTGCTGGGTTCCTACGAGGGATTGCGCCCGATCCTGCGCGAGTCCGGAGCCGACCTGCTGATGGTGGTGGACGGTCACCTCAACCGCGACCAGATGTTAGAGCTGGTGGAAACCTGCGGCCGCGAGTTCATCGACTTCAAACTCGTTCCCAGTTGTTTCCAGATCCTCGTTTCCGGACTCCAACTGGAGAGCTATCACGGCATGCCGGTGCTCGGTATCGGCAAGATGCCTCTGCACCACGCGTTCAACAACGCCCTCAAGCGCAGCGTGGACATCCTTGGTGCCCTCACCGGCATGTTCCTCTTCGCACCGATCATGGCGGCCTTCGCCATCATGGTCTATCTGGAGTCCCCCGGTTCGGTCATCTACCGCCAGCGCCGGATCGGCTTGAACGGCCGTCCCTTCGATATCCTGAAAATCCGGAGCATGAAGCTCGACGCCGAGTCCGCCGGCATTCCCGGATGGACGGTCAAGGACGATCCCCGCCGTTTG
>CANBTO010000367.1 GCA_947372405.1 Verrucomicrobiaceae bacterium | reverse complement strand
GTTCGAAACGCCGATGCTATATCTAACAGGAACCACCGATTTCACCCTCACGCAAAACGAGCGCGCCAACCTGCGCCAGTTCCTCATGAAAGGCGGCGTGCTCTTCGCCGAGGCGGGCGACGGCAGGTCAACCTTCGATACCGCGTTCCGGGCGGAAATGGCGGGCGTGTTGCCAGACCACCCGCTCCTGCCCGTGGCTGCGGATTCCCCGATGTTCCGCGAACCCAACGCGCTGTCATCCGTGAAAACCCGTCCCGCACTCGCAGCCATCCTCGACAAGCGTCGGAGCACCTCGCCTGAGCTGTTAGCCGCCGAAATCAACGGTGCCACGGCGGTGATCTACTGCCCGCGCGACCTCTCCGCCGGCTGGGAGCAGGCACCCGCACCCTATGCCATCGGTTACGAACCCGCGGACTCCACCGCGCTCGGAGTGAACGTGCTGTTCCACGCGCTGGTAAGATAGTGGTTGGTTGAGAGTTGATGGTTGATAGACAGAATCCTCACGCTCTTCCACTTCTCACTTCTTCGCTCTCAACTCTCAACTCTCTTCCATGTCCTCATTCAGCGACTATCTATCAGCCGATGCGATGCGGCGGCTTGACCGGTTGTTGCTGGGTTCGCGGTGGACGGCCGAAGGTGGAAGGGCGGGGCGGCATTCCAGTGCGCTCACGGGGGCGAGCGTCGAGTTCCGCGACCACCGCGACTACGTGCAGGGTGACAGCCTGCGG
Source organism: Verrucomicrobiaceae bacterium (assembly GCA_947372405.1). The sequence continues at coordinate 4,900 of CANBTO010000367.1, read as the reverse complement.
CATTTGGACTGGAAGGTTTACGGCCGCAGCGAGCGCCACTACATCAAGCAGTATCAGGAGGAAACCAGCCTGCGCCTGCATCTCGTCATCGATGCCTCGGCCTCGATGAATTTCAAACACTCTGGCCTCGTCACCAAGTATGCGTTCACCCGCGAGCTTGCCATGGCCGCGGCCTATCTGGCGAACCACCAGCAGGACTCCGTCGGTCTGGTGGTTTATGATGACGAGGTCCGCCGCTGGCTTCCCGCCAAAGGTGGCAGCCGCCACATCAGGCACTTTCTGGAATCGCTCGCGTCGCACGAACCCTCGGGCCGCACCGATACCGGCAAGGCGTTGGAGGCGCTCGCGGAAGGCATGGCCCGCCGCGGACTGGTGATGATGTTGTCCGACCTGCTGGACGCACCCGATGCCGTCTTCCGCGCGCTGGCCCACTTCCGCCGTCGCGGTCATGACGTGGTGCTCGTCCAGGTGCTCGATCCCGCGGAACTCGACCTGCCATTCGACGGCGTCTCCGACTTCATTGACATGGAAACCGGCGAGCGTCTGGAAGCTGACGCCGCCCTTGTGCGTCGTGCCTACCGCGAGGCCATCGGCGCGGCCATTGAGAACTACCGCGTCCGCTGCGGATCGCTCGGCGTGGATTTCCGCATCGCCACCACGGACCGCACACCCTCGGATTTCCTCACCGAACTGTTAGCCGACCGCAAGCGACTCGGTGCGTGAGCGGTAGGCCCTGGAATTAGTGCGTTTGGTGCTGCTTCCCCGAATCGAGGGACCTGCGTTCATTTCCCGTTTCCTTCATCAGGAATCGTCCGGATGAATTCCTTTGGAGCGGGAACCAGGCCGTGGCACGGCTGGCCGGTGGGCAACAGAACGAACGGCGCGTAATCCAGACGGTCTTCTTCAAGTTCGGGCATGATCCGGATCAGGCCGGTGGTGCCGAGTCCCGCGAAGAGCGTCATGGAAAAGCGGGGATTCAGAGGGTTTGCCGATGCTGCCACCACCGCCGTATCCGGGTTGGCGTAGCTGGTGCCGCGTATTTCCAATGAGCGCGTGCCGAAGTTCAATGGCAGTTGGTCGCGAAAGCGCGCGGCGATTCTGTTGGTGCTCGGATTGCCGATCAGGATCAAGTGGTGGCTTTTCAGGTCCTCCTCGGTGGCGGCACTGTCCGCCTTGATGGGGACAACGGTGTAGTCCTTGCGCTTGCGCAGCACCTCCTGAAGCATTCTGGCGGCTTCGCGGTTGGCGTCGGTCTCATCGAGGGTGCCATATAAAATCATCGCATGCTCCAGATCGGCATCGAGTGACTGGATGGTGAACGCGCTGCCGTTGCCGCATGCGGACAAGCGGTATTTGTCCAGCACCACCCGCAGGGGTTTCGTATCGGTCACCAGTTCGACGGTATCCTCGGCGTTTTCAAGGCGTGCGGTGCTCGTGGTTTCGCCACCGGTGGTTTCGACCGTCACGGACACGGCGATGGGCGCGCCGTTTACATTGCGGCGCACCTTGACGCTCGTCTGCCATTGGTTTCCTGACTTCTTCACCCGCACTTCGCCAAGTTCGAGCATCGGCAGGCCCGGGCGGTTGAGCCACGCATCAAAGAAACCGCTCCATGACCGGTGGGTGCCCTTTTCGATGAACGCCTGGAATTGTTTCGAACTAACCGTTTTCCCCGCGTTCGCCTGTCCGAACTCATCCATCAGACTGTCGAACTTGTCGCCGCCGACGAGTTGACGCAGGCTGTGCAGCAACAGCCCGCCCTTGCCGGTGGCGATCTTGAACCATTCCTCGCTGTGGTAGTCCGCATGGATTTTCGAGAGTGGCACGTCCTCGCCGTCGCGCAGGGCCTGCGCATAGGTGCTGCGGTAGTTGAAGAGCCCGGTGGCCGCGCCGTCCATGGCCGCGGGATCGGGCGCGGAACCCGACATCAGGAACTTGAGCCGGATCGCAAGCGGATGGTAGTTGGCGAATCCGTTGGCCAGCCAGATGTCCGCATCGCTTTCGGGCAGCAGTGTGCCGTGCCAGATCGGTTTCATCGGTGGTGCGGCGGGCGGCGTGGTGCGTCCGGGGAATCCGCCATCCACCGGATCATGCAGATCCGCGGCCTGCGTTTGGTCCGTGGCGGCACGTGCGGGCGGCGGGACTCTTGTATCCAGAACCGTCCATGGATTGACGATCAGCGGGCGGATGCCGGGGAATTGCTGGCGTTCCGAAAACGTCGCCTGGCGGCTGAATCCCACAGTCGGCCCAAAGCACGCCCAACTCTGCATCTTCAAGCCCATCTCCGCGGTCGTGTAAACCGCGTCCACCGAATGCGTCGTGACCAGCGCGGGGTTGTTGAAAACGGTGCGTGCCACATCGCCGTCGATCCTGCCCTTGTTCTGCTCGTGGAATTTCAACCACAGGCTGTCCGGTCGCGAGGCGGACTTGGCGGCTACCGCTGCCGGGAAACTCTTCATCGAGGCCATGGATTCCAGCCGCACCGCCATGTCCTTGCCGTTATTGCAGCTCCAATAGAATCCCTCCGCGCCATCGATCCATTCGTGTTTGCGGCTGAGGTAGAGCTTGGATTTCTGCGTGCCCAGCACCAGCAGGCCGGTCTCATTGCGCTTGAGGTCCGCCAGCACCCACTCGGAGGAACCCAGGCCGTTGCTGTTTTCCGTCATGAACGAAGCCGCCTGCTCGACGTTTTCCGCGTATTGCACCACCTGCCGCACCCTCGACGCCATCGGCTTGCCGTTGAGCTCCATCGTCGTCTGGCTGATGTTGGTTTCCCCCATCATGATGCCCGTGTCGCTGATCGAGTAGTTCATCGTGCTGTAGATGCCGCCCGGCACCGTTTGCATCACGAAGCGGTGGCCGTCGGTCGGCTTGAGATCGAGCCAGATGTTGAAGTAACACGAGCACCGCAGGTCATACATCGTGATGTGGCCGAAAACGATCTTCCCGTCCCGCGTGGCTGGGCCGTTGGCGGCGAAGGCGGCGCAATGCATGCTGCGCTGGATGGCGGTCGGGCGGGGAGGGATCGGGATTTCCGGCGGGTGGAAATCCTCCAGTCCGCTCGGTGTGGCTGAGTTCGCCTGGTCCATGGCCTCCAGTTCCGGCGACATGTTGATCATGACGATGTCCATCAGATCGAGCGGACGGCCGGAATACTGCGCGCCCACGGCCGCCGCGCCATCGGCGATGCCCTGCATTTCCTGAAGCTGCTCCTGGCTGAAGCGTCGCAGGAACATCGAGTTGATATAGGACCGCCTCATCCTCCAGTCGCCCTCCGCCGTCTCCGGTCGGCTGTCCGCCGCCAGCGAGCGGACGAAGGCCTCGATCTCCGGCCCCAGCAAACGCCCGTGCTGCACGCCGCGTTCATAGGGTCCGCCTTCGATGTGCACCACCGTCCAACCGGACTGCGGGTAACGGTAGGCCGGACCGAAATTCTGCACCGCCAATGGATCGGGCTGGGCATCCGCAGCACGACCGGAAACCGGCAGCACGCAGACCAGCAGCAGGCAGCTTTTGAGAAACGAACGGGAATTGGCATTCATGCGGTAGCGCTGGATGGCCCGGAAAGCGGCCAACCAGCGTCATCCTACGGGGAATCCCCCCGGATTCAATCCGAGAAACCCGGGGCGGCGAGGCCGGAAGGAGCAGAACTGCGCAACAGACAAAAATGTTGCAGGCTCAAGATTTTTCGGACTCGGAGTGGGTAGGCGGTTGTCGAGCACCTTTTTGTTCGTTGGCTGTGGTTCGAATGCGCTCGCGAACCAAGTGAACTGGCAGCCATAATAGACTCCAATTCGACAGGTCCAGCAACGGAATGACAAACATCCATTCAGCCGTCCGATATGGGAAAACCAGGTATGCCCCGATTGTGGCGATCACCGACATCAGAGGAACCATTGAACTATGTCGATCGATTCCCCGTTTGCGGTTTCTAAGACTGACGACTAACGCAACCCAATTCATCAGGACGACGAACGTGGCAAAAACCAGCAGAACGATCGCTAGAATGATTCGGGCGGTTGTCATTTGTTTTCTCGCCAACGCTTCATACCCGCTGGAACCGGATGATCCAGCGACGATTTCATGGGTGCCGGGACTGCGCTCAGCTTGTGAGCGCAGCAACGAGCAACCTGAGATACTCCTTCCGCGGCAATTCGTAACCGCCGAACTGGCTCAGGTGCTCGGTCATCCACTGGGTGTCCAGCAGTTTGAATCCGCGGGAACGGAGGTCTTCCACCAGATGGACCAAGGCGACTTTGGAGGCGTCGGTCTTTCGTGAGAACATGCTTTCACCAAAGAACACGCCGGGAAGTTCCACGCCGTAGAGCCCGCCTCGCAGGCCTTCGTCATCCCAGCATTCGACGGAGCGGGCGAAGCCGAGATCGTGCAGGTGGCAGTAACTTTCGAGGATGGTATCGTCGATCCATGTCGAGTCTCGGTCGGCGCAGGCGAGCATGACCTCGCGGAAACATGTGTCCCATTTCACTTCGAACGGCCTGCGCTTCAAGGTGCGCCTGAGTCCGTGTGGAATGTGGAAACGGTCATCCAGTGGAATGAGTCCTCGCTTTTCCGGTGAGAACCATAGGATCTCCCCGTCGTGCGCCATCGGGAACACGCCACGGGAGTAGGCGTTCAGCAGGACTTCCGGCGGGATGGGCATGGTGGGAAGAGTTTACCGCAAAGGCGCGAAGCGAAGATCAGAATTTACAACCACAGATGGACGCAGATGGACGCGGAGTTCAAAAAATCATGGGAGTGTGAGATTTTTTGTGTAAGTGGGTTTTCGCTGATGTGCTGTTAGTTATTGGGCATGCGGTCGGCGAATTCGATGGTGAAGTGGCTCAGGGCGCTTGGCCAGTTGACAACTGCTAGGGTCCATTTGCTGCTGATGTTTTTGAGA
>CANBTO010000366.1 GCA_947372405.1 Verrucomicrobiaceae bacterium | reverse complement strand
GATATCGTCCAGAAGGGTCCGCACCTCACCTGACGTGGTCACAATTTGTTCGCGGATCATTTCCTGCCGGATCGTTTCCAACTGGCAGGTGGGCACATAACTTTCGGCAGCCGGATCAAGACCACGAACGAACTCGTGCGCGGCACGTTCCTGACGGTAGAGCCCGCGCACGCGGGTCAGCAGGCGTTCCATCTGTTTGGTGACTGCCGCGAGGTATTCCTCGCGCGAAAGGAAGGTGATGCGGCGGGACTCCGTGCGTGCCCGGTGTGGTCCGCCCTCGCCGGGATACTTGTCGGACACTTCCACGACGAAGGAAACCGAGTCACCCACCTGCAGGTCCGGCAGCTCCTTGCGGTAGTCCCAGTCGATCTTCCGCACTCCTTCGCCGCTGCGGACGGGAGTCGGAAGACTGATGGTTTTTTCCGGACGGCGGTTCACCCGGCAAGTGATCGAAGTCGTGCCGATACCGTGGTCATCCTGCGCACGCACCGCGAGATCGAGCTGGCGTCCCAGCATCGCATTGAGATTTGACTCAGGCGAAATGAGTTCGACACGCGGTGCCTGGTCGGACGCCACCTGCAGGTAATAACGCGGACTGGTGAAATCGAAACCATGCCGGGCTTCGGTCCAGGAGAAGCTGTAGCCGCGCGAGGCCGTCGCCGCCTCGGAAAGAGTCAGCGTGCGTCCGTCATCACCGACTTTGAGAGGCATGTCCTCGGCTCCATCGCGATGGAGCGTCGCCTTGCGGATCGGAGTATCAAGCGTCATCTGCCACTGAACCGTGGTTCCTTCGGGCACAGTGAGTGTCAGGGCCTCGACTGTTTCGGCGGGGCGGTCGATGTAACCCGGAAATTCCAGCTTCAACTTCACATCGGAGAGCTTCGGCGACGCAATCACACGAACCTGCCGCCAATCACTGCGGGCGTCGCCCGCCTTCACACGGTAGGTGAAATCACGGGAAGCCGAGGCGATCTGATAGATAACAAGACCGTTCGCCACTCCGAGTTCGATTTCCCGCGGGCTGCCTTCTCCGGTTTGCAGGGCAAGCCTGGCGGTTTTCGGCACCACCCCGGAGAGACGGATCTCAATGGAGGCTGCCGCGCCTTCCTTCACCACAAGTTCCCCTTCCCCAAGTTCGATCTTGGTTTTGGTCGGATAGGCAATGGTCAGCCACGGAGTGAACAGACGTCCAAGTCCGGCGACGAGGAAGGGGCCGTTAAGAATGGCGACGACCGCAATCAAGGCGACAAGCCCGAGCGCGAACTGCATCGGTCGCATGAGATCCTTCATGCTGACGACGCTGGCCGGCGCGACTTTTCCAGCCGCCGTTTCCGCTTTGTGCAGCGCGAACTCCCACATCGCAGCCGAGGTTCCGGGAGTCGCTCCGGAATTCCGGAACTGGAGCCCGGTCACCAACAGGCTGTCCATGCCGCCTTGCGAGAGTTCAACCATTTGGGCCGTGCGCTTGGCGTCGAACCCACACAAGGCCGACCAACCGTGACGCCATGCCTTGCGCGATGCGACGGCGAGCAACGCAAGCGCCGCAACCGCCCGCAACCACCCGGGCATGTAAGTGAACCGGTCGACGACAACCGCAACGACGAAAAGAGGAATCAACCAGCGCGCGAAAGCAAGAAGACCTCCAGTGAAGTGCTTCCGCTGCGTGCGAAGCCAAACCGCACGCAAACAACGATCCAAAACGCTCTGTGGGTTCGTGCTCATCAGGTCAAATCATGCTTTCTCCGCAATATCCACTCCATGCCCAGCAGGCCCACCAGAATGGCGGCGACCAGACCGTTGTCCCAAAGCGGACGCTCCGAGCGCACGGTGGTGGTCAGCGGCTCCGTCTTCACCAAGGTTGTTAGTTTCGACAAATCCCGCACTCCCAGGCAAGTGCCGCCTGTGAGTTGGGCGATGCGTTTGAGCCCGTCGAGACGCATGTTGGCGTCCGTGAGTTCCTCGTTCACCACCGCGACCTGGAATTCGGTGGTATTGGACACCTCCTTGTCATCCTCGTTCGCTTCGAGACGATAGCGCCCCGGTGCCGGCGCCGTGAAGTAGCCCTCGTAAATTCCGGGGGACGTCCGGTCGGGCTGCAGGCTCACGCGCTGTTTGAGTGCGTTGTCTCCGACGCCATTCACCGTGATCTCATACGAATTCTGCACCACGGGTTCGAAGTCCTCGTTGAGCACATGTGCGTAGAGCCGTGTTTGTTCGCCGTCGTGATAAGTCGTGCGGTCGGTCTCCATGCGGATGCGCTTGTGCTCGCCCATCAGACGCGAAAGCGTGAGAAACTGGATGCACTGCGACCACACGCGCCAGTGATACTTGTCACCGGTCTTGAAGCGCAGGCGCCACAGCCTGTCGGTGGCCAGCGAGAGGCACTTGCCGGTGCCGTAGCGGTGCCAGGCGACCACCGGGTAGCGCTGGGTATCGCCGGTGGCATCGGAAAGCGTGGCGAGAACCGTGGCCCCGGGCTTGGCGGAAGTGAGCGGCGGCAGGTGATCGAGCGGTGCGACCCGGCTCCAGATCCGGTCGTTTTCCGCGGGCTCGTTCTCCAGCAGCATCACCATGCTGCTGCGACCTTCGGTAGTGAGCACCGGATGGACGGATTCCGATGTGAGATCCCATTTCCCTTCCGGATCGAAGCGCACCGGCAACATCGTTTCGACCGGGGTGCCGGAGTAGGATGTGGGTGTGTGCATCGGACCGCAGAGTACCAGCAGGGAACCACCGCGGTCACGGACGAGTTCTTCTAACAATACGAGCTCCTCCGGTTTGAAGAAAGCCGCATCCACATCGCCGAGGATGACTAGGTCATATTTGAAGACATCCTCCCGCTTGGAGGGGAAACGCTCGATGTGCTCGGGCGAGTTGCGGGCGAACTCCGGGCCTGCCGAAGATGAGATGAACGTGGTCTTCAGCCGCGGATCACGCTTGAGGATCGCGCTGAGGTAGCGGAATTCCCAGCGGTTGTTGCCCTCGATGTAGAGCACGTTCACCTTCTCGTTGACGACCCGGATGCTGCGCTCGATCCGGTTGTTGGCCACGGAGATCTCGTCATCAAACGGCTCGACCGCCACCACGACGCGAGCCGCTCCCTTCTCGTGGATGTCCACATTGAAATCGATGTTCTCGAACTGCTGCCCACCTTCCAGACGCACCCGCTTCCGGGAAACCTCGCGGTCATTCAGTTTGACGGTCAGCGCCACGGTGCGCTTTTCGTAGCCCTTGGATAGAAGCTGGACCTGCACGGGCACGCTGTCTCCTGAGAAAGCAACTTCCTGCATCACAATATTGCGGATCGAGATGTCATCCGGTTCGGTGAGTCCGATCGGCACGGGGAAAACAGGGATGCCGCGGGCGCTGAGATTCTGCAGGACGGATTCGGTGCGCTGAGAGGAAGCGTTGTCGATGCCGTCGGTTAGAATGACGATGCCGGCCGGCGGAGTGGCGCTTGATTTGGCAACCGCTTCCAGCGACGCCGCAATCGAAGTGGCCGGCTCGGTGGCGGTGAGACCCGCGAGTTCCGCAGCTCCGACCTCCTTGGCATTCGTGATGAGATGAGGTGATCCGCCGAAGCTGTGGTAGCTGATGTCGAGCGATTCGCCGAGCTTCTTGAAAACCGGGCTTGCCGCCTTGGTGAGAATGCCACGTGCGAGATCGAGGCGCGAGGCCGAGAGAATCGCCTGCCGTTGCTTTGAATCCAACTGCATCGCCACGCGATCGGGTTTCATGTCGTTGCCTTCAATCATCCCGAGCGCACCCGCAGCGTCGGCGACGTCCTCGGGATTCTTGCGCGGATCCTTCATCGACATGCTCTCCGAAACATCGACCAGGACCGGCAATGCGCGCGCCTGGGAGTGGGACTTGCTCACCATCGCGGTGGGTTCGAAAAGCGAAGCAACCACCAGCGCCAGTGCAATCAATCGGGCCAAACCGAGAAGAGCACGCAGCCAGATTGGCAAACCCCATGAACGGCGATAGAGGAAGACACTCAGCACGACAAGAGCCGCGAACACCGCGATCATCAACGGCATGGAAAGCGGGCGCGCCCAGAAGAAATTGTCGATCCCGAGGGTCATGAGCATGGCATCAGGCATTCTGTGGCAAAGGGTCGTTGGTGTTTGCAGCCTTGGCTCCACTGCGGGAAAGCATGCGGTCTGCGAGGAGGGATTCGATCAGGAGGAAAACGAGAGCGGCGATCATGAAGAACCGCCATGCGGAGCGACCCGTGCGTGCGGTTTCAATGGCCGCGGCCAGTTCGTTGTCGCTCGCAATCACGCCAATGCCGATTCCTTCGAGATTGGTGCGGAATTCGGGCTCCGGAAGACAGGCGACATCCGATTCGCGCGGGTCCACGTTCACGGCAATCGGCAGTCCCGGTGCCTGCACGCTGACACGCGCGGTGTAGTATCCTTCCTCAGGAGCGCTCTCAAGGAGGGCGACGAACTGCCCGCCAGCCTCGCGGACAGGAACGGTGATCGACTTTCCGGATGGTGTTTCAAAAACCGCATCGCTGGCATCCGGTTGATCGACGTAGGTAAGGGCCAGTGAGTCACCCACGGTGCGCGAGCGTTCGAACTCGCGGCCCGAGAGGTAGGTCACCATCTGCTGCATGACCATCGGGAAAACCGGGGTGAGCGCCATGTTGTTCCATGACGTCTCCGCGGTGGTGGTGAACATGAAAACCTGGCCACGGCCGAGCGCGTGTTCGAGCAGCACCGGTTTGCGTCCGCCCGCGAGTTGGAGAACTGGAAAACTGTTAGGCGAGGGCTCCACCTCCAGCAACCGCAGGAACCGGGTCTCGCCCAGAAGGTCCTCGGGCAGCGACTTCAGCGGCTCGCAAACCGGGTGATCGGACAACCCCGCATCAATCGGCTTGCCAGCGCCAAGCGAGTCGCTGGTCTCAACCTTGCCGCGGATCACGGCGGGGAGCAGAGGGTTGTGACCACTGGCCGCGCGCTCGTTCCATGCGGCGGCCTTAATGTTGTCGCCGGGGAACCAAACCAGGCCATTGCCCTTCCGCACGAAGCGCTCGAGTTGTTCGGCCTGCTGCGGGGTGATTTCCGGCACGTCGGCGAACACGAGCACGTTCACATTGTCCAGATTCTCGGCGGGAAACGAAAGCCATGGCACCGAGCGGACGAGATTGTCCTCGCCGTTCGCCCCGTCGGCGCGTGCCATCAGCGCGGCCACTACAAGACGCCCGGCGTCACCCGAGGAACCATCGACACAAAGCACGGAAACCCTCTCTCTAACAACAGCCACCGCGCGGCGGACGTTGTCAGCAGCCAACAGGTCGCCGCTGATTTCCGCGGTGATGCGGGTTGCTCCGGCATTATGGAACGGAACGAAGAGGGAGACGGACTCGGAGGCACCGCCGGCAATCACCGGAATCACCTTGCGGTCGATTTCCACGCCGTCGACGCGGCATTGCACGGCAACGTTGGAGACAGGAGCGGAACCACAATTGCGGACCGTGGCGCGGTAGCGCGCGGTCGTGCCTTTGCGCAGCACACCCGAGACCAACTCGAGGTCGGTGACCGCGAGGTTGGAATCCTCCCCGCGCACCGGCAATATGAAAACCTTGGCTTTCAGTCCCAGATCAGCGAGCGAATCGCGAAGCTGGGCGGATGGCTGTTTCCAATCGGTAGCCTG
>CANBTO010000365.1 GCA_947372405.1 Verrucomicrobiaceae bacterium | reverse complement strand
CTCGCGAGCCTCGAAACCAGCCCGAGTTTCACCGTCAACCAAGCTGCCATTTCCAACGCTCCGGTTCCTGTCGCATACAACCCGGCCCCTGTCATCGCCAAGGTCGATACCATCTTCAGCGTGGTGGCCAGACCAACAACCGATGTCTGGTGGATCAACGGCAACACCCCCGTAAAAGATTATTTCGATTACCATCTGAATCTCATTTTCACGCCGGTTGTCACCCTACACAACCCCTATAATGTCAATATTTCCTTCCAAAAAATGGAGGTCAGTTTCGAAAATATACCGGTCGCTTTCAACTTCATGTTCCAAGCGGGTGGTAGCGGAGGATTCGCTTCCCAGAGCGTGGAACCGGGGAATTTCGAAGCCATCAATACCATGAACTATGACGCGGGTAGCGATCACAATGGCAGAACAGACAAGAAATTCGTCATGACTATCGCCAATTGGAGCGATACCAACCCGCTTGATCCCAACTCCCCCATATCCTCCCCGATTGTCATGAAGCCCGGGCAGACACTGGTTTGCGGGCCCAGCTTTGCCCCGAATGCTTCGTTCAAGTCGGATGCATCAAGCGGCCACAGCACCGTGGGTTTCGATTGGGACAACAGACTCACCAAGGCCATCAAGGCGAAACCCTCCTACACCCCCGGTCTCGGATACGAAATGTATGCGGTGACGATCGCCCACATGCGCAAACCCGGGGGTGTATATCCGGGAGGCTGGTCGGGACATCCCTTCATGATGATGCGAGGATTTTCACCTGTGAATCCAAAAATTTCAAAGTCAACGGTCACCGACACGTTCTATCTGGAATTCAAAGCGCAAAGACCCAATGCGTATAAAGACAATGCTACCTTGAACAAGGTTGATATGGCCCCAACTTTCGCGGTCAATGCCAAGCTCCAGGCAACCAACTCCCCCACGGACACTCTTGTCCCTTATGCCAAGCTTCAGTTCGACTACACGGATGACTCCACCCTCAAGAATATTTTCGACGACCGGGTTTACCGCTATCCACCCTCAGGTTCTCTGACCGTGACGGACTGTGCCGCTCCTGGGGGAGTGCTTTACGGCAGCCAGGGAGCCTACGTGCATCCCTTCGCGATATTCTCCGCTTATAGCCGCACCACCAATGGCGGTGTGTACGAAACTGGATCGCGGACCAAGAGCGCGATCAACAGCCCTCAGGTCAACTTGCTCAAGGACGGCCGCCTGGCGGGCAAACCCTATCTCTTCCATAACCCGTCCCGGTCGAATTTCACGATGAACCTCGCCACCGAAAAGCCGGGAGTGCAGGCCTACGAACTCAATTTTCAACCCTTCCTGAGCGATGGGAATTTTCAGGACTACATGGATGTGGACAGCAACCGGGTTCCGGCCCTCAGCGGCAACACCTCCACCACCGGCATCAAGTCCGGCAGTTATCTGGAACTGCCCTCTGGCCCGCTACAGACCATCGCCGACTTCCGCCGGTCGAACGCCCTCACCACCTCCTATCTGCCGCAATTCGTCCAGCCGGTTGGCAATTCCCTGCTGCATCCGCTGATGTCAGCCGACAAGGTGATCGAACCCAATCCGACCGACCCTCTCAACGCGATGCTGGACCATTCGGTGCTCGCGAACCATGCGCTTTACGACCGCTTCTATTTCTCGACGTTTGCTACCCGCGGCGCGACCACGCCGGACACGGTGTTCGAGCAATTCATGAACGGCAGTGCGCCGCTGGCATCGCAGGCCTTCCAGCCCTATCTGCCAGGTGGAAAGTCCGCCGTCACTGCCAAGGCGGAACTCTTCGCAGGCGGCAAACCGCAGGATGGTGCCTACAAGATCGCCGCCGAATACCAAATGATCCGCGGACCCTTCAACGTGAATTCAACCAACGTGCAGGCGTGGAAGGCGGTGCTGGCCGCAATGAACAAAGCCGACGTCCTCACCCTGTGGGCGCGCACTGCCGGACTTGAAACCACGAAGACCACCGGCACGCCTCTCAACCCGATGTCGCTGGTCAATGGCGGAGTCGTCCACAATCCCGCGATCAATCCCTCGAAAATCGACAACTCAAAATCCAACGACTGGAACGGTTATCGCGAACTCACCGAGCCCGAACTTGAAAATCTGGCGGTGAAAATTGTCGCGGAAGTGCGTGATCGCGGACCGTTCCTCTCGATGTCGGAGTTTGTGAACCGTCAGGTCGGGCCGAACGACCCGCATTCCCTGAGCGGTGCGCTGGAAGCCGCTATCGCCAAATCCGAGATCAACGAAAAACAGAACGCCACATCCGCCGACTCGTTTCTCAACCAGGTGCCAATCAAAATTGCGGATGTCGGTGATACGAAGCTCTACAATTACAAGACGCCCGACGCCACCACCGGCAATCCGGCAGCGGGTGCGCCCGGTTGGGTCACCCAGGGCGATCTGATGCGCATCCTGGAACCGGCCGCCACCGTGCGCGGCGACACCTTTGTCATCCGCTCCTACGGTGAAGCCCAGGACGCCAATGGAACCATCACCGCCCGCGCCTATGCCGAGGCTGTGGTGCAACGTGTGCCGGAATATGTTGACCCGGTGAACCGCCCGTCGCTCAATGTTTACAGCGATTCCTCGGCAACCGTGGCAAACAAGACATTCGGACGCCGCTTCAACCTGGTGTCGTTCCGCTGGCTATCGAAAGAAGAAATCTGATTCACATGTTCGGTCATTCATTCCTCTCCATTCTTGCATTTGTTGGGTTGTCAGTCGCGGTTGCTCATGCTCAGGAAAGGGATGCCACGGTTCCCGTAGAGGTCCGTGCGGTGCTGCACGATCCGATTCATCCGGTCGCCAATCTGTTTTACACCGACAAGACAGGAACCGTGTTTCCCTTGAACTTCAGGCCTCAGGCTCTCACCGAAGCCCTGATCATGCAGGCGGTCAATGGAGTGCTGGTGCTCTACGACAAGGCTGAAGTCGATCCCAAGAAACCTGAGGAGAGCATGGCCGCCAGCGTCAAGGTGTCGCCGGATCTCAAGCGGGCGATCTGTGTCGTGATGCCTGCTCCAGCCGGTGAAAAGCCCGCCTACCGCTTGTTGATGATCGACGATTCGGAGAAAGCCTTTGCCAAAGGTGAGTCGCGGGTGCTTTCCCTGACCAACGTGGAAACCGCCATTCAGGCAGGCGAACACAAACTACCCGTCCATCCCGGCAAAATTACCAGAGTGCCGGCCGTCAGCAAGGTGGATGATTTCCACATGGCCCAGACGAATTTTTATTACCAGCAGGGCGGATCATGGGTGGCCTTTGCCGAACGCCAGTTGCAGTATGTCGACGTCTGTCGCAGGCTTTTCATCGTCCATGTCACGCCGGGTGCCCTCGTGCCGACGGTCACCACCATTGTGGACACCGCGCGCGTAGGCGCGGTGCGTTAAGTCTATCGGATGTTTTGGATGGATTGCAGCATTCTTGGTTCCTGTTATGAATGCATACGGAAAATCAGGGTATTTACAATATGTATTCGGATGATAATCTCGTCCAAGGTTTTCGAGACATGATCCATGCCAGCCGAAAACCGAGCCCAAAGCATTCCAATTCATGACAACCCAAGAATATTGCTCCAAGCTGATTGCCCCTCGGGCTGGGCGGGGTTTCGCATTGGTCGTCACGCTTTCACTTATGGTGCTGCTGACTATCGTCGCAGTGGGACTGCTGGGCCTCTCGGCGGTGTCGCTGCGTGGCACAAGGCAAGGCGTGGCGCAGGCTGAAGCCAAGGCCAACGCCCGGATGGCGATGATGCTGGCGATTGGTGAACTACAGAAGCAGCTTGGCCCGGATCAGCGGATCTCAATGACCGCGGACCAGCGCATGAGCACCGCTGGGGATGGTGGAAAAACCTCAGCCGCTGTTGGCAACCGATATTGGACAGGGGTTTTCAACTCTTGGGATGCAGGTTCGAACACCCGGCCAAACCCTGCGTTTCGCACTTGGTTGGTTTCCGGTGATCCGAGCCAGGTCGTAGTACCCGGAATGGCTGATACAGAACTGGCCGGTACGGGCGCAATCGATCTGGTGGGTGAGGGCACACTAGGCTCCCTTGGGGACAACAGGGTCAAAGTTCCCTCCCTCAGTCTTGCCTCAGGCAGCAACAAAACGGGACGGCTTGCGTGGTGGGTCGGCGACCAAGGGGTGAAGGCGGCCTTGGTGACTCCGTCTTTATCGACTGACACTGCCTTGGGTGCCATCCGTCAGGGATTGCAATCGGCTCCCCGGAACGCGACGGAGCTCGCTGCCGCCGGGGCGATCAAACCTTTCGCCGGACTTGCTGCGAATGATCCCCGCACCCAGCTGGTCACGAGCTGGCAGCAGTCCGCCTTCCTGGCGTCCTCCATAGCAGGTGCCCGGCCTTTGTTCCATGATCTGGCCCCGTGGTCAACCGGGCTTCTAACCAATGTTCGCTCGGGAGGGTTCCGCAAGGACCTGTCGATGAAGCTGGAGCAGATCCTCAGTGATACTGAAATTACCGCTCTGGCCACCAAGTCCCTCTACACCGTCAGCGGTGAGCCCGGTATCAATTTTCAGGAACTGTGGGCCTATTATCATCTCCAAGAGCAGCTCCAGCGCGGTGGCGGCGGCACTTATACCACGGGAGGTTCCATTGGAGCCAACACGCCCTACCTGAAGCTGGCCGCCGGGGGCATTGCGGCTTCCACAGATAATTTCCACCACTTCAAGCAACCGATCGTCGTCAGCTATCAGCTCGTGCTGTCGTTCAGCATGCGCCCCGATACTTCATTCAATACGGGCAAGAATCTTCTGAATCTCGATTTCGATCCAGTGTTTACCCTCTGGAATCCGCTTGACGTGCCGGTGGTGGTTCCCCCCGAAAGCTGCTTCGTCACCGGCTTCTGGCAGATCCCTTACGACCTGAACGTCAGTATCTCCGGCAGCACCGGCACGAGGAGCTATCCCAAGTGCGCCCTGGCGCTATCCGCCTGTTCCAAAGGCTCCAACAAGAGGGACCAGCACTGGTGCGACCTGAGTGCAGGAAAAATACAGCAGCTGGTTCTCAAGCCAGGTGAGGTCATCATGATTTCTCAAGCCGGAAATACCAAGTCGATGGGAGCGAGCGGGGCCTATATTCCGATCGGCGGCAAGGCGGGCTTCAACTACGGGGGAGGAGTTACAAACCCCCTGCTCGACAGTACCGAAAACTACATCGTCGTGGATTCCTCGGACACCATCACCTATACGGCCACCCCTAACAACCTAACGGCGGGCAAGGATTCCTACTCTGGAGGCAATGTGCCTCCGGGACCCCAGCTTAACAGCCGCCGTTGGGCACTCACCAGTGACTTCTTCATCTTGTGCGACTCGAGCGGTGCCTTTGAATCCAACGCGGTTGGAGCCGGACAGGTTTCCCTGGACTACTGCATGGGCAACAAGCGTCCGGCGGAGGGGGAGCGTACTGGCTCAACCGGGTCCAATCGGAGAGACGGTGCCGCGAGCCGGATCTTCGCCAATAATTTTCAGCAGGTCTTCATACCGATCACAGGCGCGCAGAACACACGTCAGATCCCGGCTGGAAGCATCAATGGATCCAAAGCACCCTTCATGACTTTCGCTTTCAACGCCAAGACCGAGGTGGATTCGACGTTAGGCACCCGCTCGTTCGCCCAGTTCAATCC
>CANBTO010000364.1 GCA_947372405.1 Verrucomicrobiaceae bacterium | reverse complement strand
TGCCATAGACGATGACGGTCGCTGTTTTGATCTCGGCCTTGATCCGGGCGTTTTCGCCGACGGTGAGGTTACCGTCGGAATGGATCTCACCTTCGATTTTTCCGTCCACCACGAGGTCGTTGGTGAACTTCACGGTTCCTTTGATCTCGACATCCGAGGAAAGGACGTTGCGAGTGGCTGCGGGTGAGGAGCGCACGGCGCTTGGCTGCGGTGCGCCGTAGGATTGGGGTGCCGGTGCGGCGTGGGCTTCCGGATGGCGGACTTCCGGGAGCGGAGGCGCGGGACGGGTGTTTTCGTGGTGGTCTTGGCCGATGACTTTCTTGAACACGGTGTTAGATTGGTTTGAGGTTGATGGAAATGAAACGGTTGTGGCTCAGGGCTTTGAATCTGCCGGCGGGTTGGCGGGCTTGCTTTCGGTGCTGTTTTCCTGCGGAGGAGTTGTGGCGGGCTTGCCGTCAGTTGGAGCGGCGGGTTCCGGGGTTTTGGCTGAATCCTCAGGAGTTGTCTTGACCTCCGAAATGGAGAGGCCGGGTGGAAGGGAGGCCTTGATGGCAGCGGTCGGGTCCTCAGGAGTCGCCGGGGTCGCAGGTTTCGGCGGAGGAGCAATTTCGACGGGAGCTTTGGCTTTCAGCGAGGCGATCCGTTTGCCGGCGGTTTCCGAAAAGCTGCTTTCCGAAAAATCGGATTTCACGCGCTTGTAGAAACCCTCGGCCTTGTCGAGATCACCGGCGACTTTCGAAATGTCTCCAAGGGAAATGAGCGCGTAGGGTGCCAGGAAACGGGCTTTCGGATCGTCAACCATATCCTGGAAGACCTTGGCGGCGTCGCCCGTCTTGCCTTGGGACATGAGTTTGGAGCCAAGGCTCGCCTGTGCGGTGGGTAGGGCGGGGTGGCTTTGGCTGGAGGAGATGAATTTGCGGAGGGTCTCGATCGAGGCGTCCTGTTGTCCTTCCCCCCATTGTTTTTCCGCGAGCAGGACCATCGCGCTGTGACCGGCGAGGGTGTCCGCATGTTCGGTGACTACAGCTTGCAGCGCCTGGAGATCCTCGGCTTTGTTGAGTGCCTGACCGGCGGTTTCCTGGCGGCTTTGCTCGATACCCCGGTAAACGACGATGCCTGCGGCCCCGAGGGCGAGAAGAACTGCTACTACGATGAGTCCCTTCTGATTGCGGTCGAGAAACAGTTCGAAGGCGCCGGGTCCCTGTGAGATTTCGGCGAGAGGCACGGGTGATTCCTTGAGATTTGAGGGCATGATGGGAATTGAAAAGATCTGCGGACGCCCGATCAAAGCGGCGGCTGCGGCGAAATCAATGCGTAAGTCTGCAAGTCCGTCGTTTTTCGCGATTTGCCGGGGATTCGGGTATTTTTCATGGTCAGCGCGCGGCATGGGCCATAGCTTCCGGCGGCATGTCGAAACGGCTTTACGTGGTGGCTGGGGAGTTGAGCGGAGACCTTCATGGCGCGGGGCTGTTGCGTTCGCTGAAAAGCATGGTCCCGGCTCTTGAGATTCACGGTGCGGGTGGCCCCGGCATGGCCTCCGTCGCCGGACCGGGCCTGACGGACTGGGTGGAGGACGCTGCGGTGATGGGGGTGTGGGAGGTGTTGAAACGATATGGCTGGTTCAAGGAGCGATTCGGGAAGATGCTGGCGGAACTCAAGGAGTTCCGGCCGGACGTGCTCGTGCTGATCGACTACCCCGGGTTCAACCTGCGTTTCGCCAAGGCCGTGCGGAAGGAATGCCCGGAGACGCGCATCGTCTATTACATCAGCCCGCAGGTGTGGGCATGGAACAAGGGGCGAATCCCGAAAATGGTGGAGTTGCTCGATGAAATGCTCTGCCTGTTTCCCTTTGAGCAACCGATCTTCCAGAACGCGGGTCTCAAAACCACCTTCGTGGGTCATCCGCTGGTGGACGAACTGGAGGAGAAACGCATCCCCGGCGTGCTGCGGGACGAGGTGCTCGTCGGATTGTTTCCCGGCAGCCGCGAGCGGGAGGTCGCGCGGCTGTTTCCGATGATGATCGAAACCGCGAAACTGCTAAAATCATGGCGTGCGGATCTCAGGTTCGAAGTGCCTGCCGCATCCGCGAAACTCGCCGCGCAGATCCGCGGACTCATCGGCGAGGCGGATGCCACAAATCTGATAGATATCAATACCTGTGAAAGCCTCTCGTTGATGCAGCGTGCCTGCTGCGCCGTCATCGCCAGCGGCACGGCGACACTGGAGGCCGCCTACTTCGGTCTGCCATACTGCCTGGTTTACCGGGTCGCTCCGCTGACTTATGCGGCGGCGAAGGTGCTGGTGAAGATCAAGTTCATCGGTATCGTCAACATCCTTGCCGGGCGCGAGGTGGTGAGGGAGTTGATACAAGGACATGCCCGGCCGCGCATGGTGAGCGGCATTCTGAAGGGCTTTCTCGAATCCCGCGAAAAGCGCGAGGTGTTAGGAGCCGAACTTGCGGAAACCACAGCCATGCTCGGCGGTCCCGGTGCCCACGAACGCGCCGCGCGGGCGGTGGCGGGATGGCTTGTCTGATCCTACCATTATCAAGATGCACGCCGCTGAAATCACCGGTCTTCTGATCGCCGCCGCTGCGGCTGGCGCGATCAACGCGGTGGCGGGCGGCGGCACGCTGGTGACGTTTCCCGTACTGCTGATGTTTGGCATGCCGCCGGTGTTCGCCAACGCCACCAGCACGGTCGCATTGGTGCTGGGGACGGCGGGCAGCATGTTCGGCTATCGCAGGCACATCAGAATGGTGAGGGTGTGGCTGGTGCGCTTCGTGCCGGTAAGCCTGTTAGGCGGGCTGGCGGGCAGCATCCTGCTCACGCGCACCAGCAACGAGGTTTTCGGTAATCTGGTTCCTTTCCTGATCCTGTTCGCGACGGTGTTGTTTTTCGCGCAGGGAGCATTCAGGCGCTTCGCTGGATTCAACCTTGCCGGCGGGGATGTCGCGGTCCATCACCGGAACATTGCGGGAGCGATCCTCTTCCAGTTCGCCGTCGCGCTTTACGGCGGCTACTTCGGCGCGGGCATCGGCATCCTCATGCTCGCGTCGCTCGGATTCATCGGCCTGACCGATATTCACGAGATGAACGCGCTCAAGACCATCCTCGGCTCCCTCATCAACCTGGTGGCCTCGCTCTGGTTCATCGCGTCCGGCCTGATCGACTGGCCACGGGCCTTGATCATGACGGTCGGTGCGCTCGGCGGATATTATCTCGGCGCGCGTTACGCGCAGCGCATCAGCCAGCGTTCCGTTAGGCGCGTCATCACCACCATCGGCCTCGTGATCACGGCGGTGACGTTCTACAAGCAGTTCTGCCGGTGAACGCCTGAACGGAGCTTGCGGGAGACGTTCCATTGCGGTTGTTTTGAAGCGCAGCCATGACCGAGGTGTTGAAATACCGTTGTCCGTTCTGTGACCGTGATGTGCGCGTGGGCAGCCCGTGCCCGGGATGTGCCAATACCACCCGCAAGAAGAAGCCCGCGCCGGCGAAAAAATCATGGGAACAGGATTCCGCTGCGGATGGACTGGACCTGCCGGATGAGGATTTCGATTACGAGGATTTCATCGCCCGCGAGTTCGGCAAGGTTCCGCACCGCCGCATCGGAGTGAAGTGGTATTGGTGGCTGCTGGGTGTGCTTCTGCTGGCGGCGATGATCGCGGGATTGGTCTTCGGTTTCCGCTGAAAAGCGCCGCCGCAAATTCCTTGCCGCACCGGGGGCCTTCGCAGCAGAGTGCGCGCGCAACCATGTCACCCCTGCAAGCATTCATCCTCGGCCTGATCGAAGGCATCACCGAATATCTCCCGATCAGTTCCACCGGCCACCTGCTGGTAGCGCAGCACCTGATGGGCATCGGCGGCCCGCTCGGCAGCGAGGCCAAGGCTGCGGCGGACGCCTTCGCGGTATGCATCCAGGGCGGTGCCATTCTCGCGGTGCTGGGGCTCTATTCCAAACGCTGCCTCCAGATGATCCGCGGCGTGTTAGGGCAGGACCCCGAGGGGCTCAAGCTAGCCATCACAATCATCGCCGGGTTTCTACCCGCCGCCGTGATCGGGCTGCTGCTCAACCACTGGATCGAAGCGAAACTTTTCGGCATGGAGCCGGTCATCCTCGCCTGGGTGATCGGCGGCCTCGGCATTCTCGGGGTTTCGTGGTGGCGTAAAACCAGCCCGCCGCGCGGTGGTGGCAAGGATCTCGGCGAAATGACGGTGAAAATGGCGCTCTTCATCGGCCTGCTGCAATGCGTGGCCATGTGCCCGGGCACCAGCCGCAGCCTGATGACCATCGTCGGCGGCCTGATGGTCGGCCTCACGATCCGTGCTGAGGTTGAGTATTCGTTTTTGTTAGGTGTGGTGACTCTGACAGCCGCCACGGCGAAAAAGGCGGTCGAGAAGGTCGATGGATTCGATCCCGCCTATCACACGCTCTTCGGCGGCACGAAACTGATGTTGCACACTTATGGCGTGCTGCCATTAGTGATCGGCATCATCGCCGCTGCGGTGTTTGCGGCGATCGCGGTGAAGTGGCTGGTCTCCTACCTGCAAAGCCACGGGCTCGCTGTGTTCGGCTGGTACCGCATCGCCATCGGCCTGGTGACCTGCGGGCTGGTTTATGCGGCAGTGATTCCGCGGTGACGGGACGGCATGCGGATGGGCCGCTAAGATCCGTTGCGGTATTGCCGTATCGGTCACAAACCCATCGCACGCCATCATGCGCATCGACCTGTTATTGCTGTTTTCAGCCGTTTTGACTTTGCCTCTCGCGGCCGAAGTTCCGTTAGACCAAGGCTTCCAGCAGCCTCCCGAAGTCGCCCGGCCATGGGTTTATTGGTTCTGGAACAATGGTGCCGTCACCCGGGAAGGCATCACGGCGGATCTGGAAGCCATGCAACGCGTGGGCATCGGCGGAGTGATCATCATGGATGTGCTGGAGCGTTTCGCCCCGCCCAAGGGCGAGGCAGTTTTCTTCAGCGGGACATGGCGCGCCCTGTTCAAACACGCTGTCACCGAGGCCGGGCGGCTCGGACTCGAGGTGAACATGAACAACGGACCGGGTTGGACCGGCAGCAGCGGTGAATGGATCACGCCCGAGATGTCGATGCAGGTGCTCACGGCATCCAATACGGAAATCAAAGGCCCGCTGCTGCTGGAGCAAGTGTTGCCCCAGCCATCGACAAAACAGCCATCCCACAACGATCCCCTCAACAGCACGGTGGCTGCCGCGCCTTTTTATCGGGACATTTCGGTCATCGCATTTCCCAAACCTGAGCACAATGTGGTGGCGGTTGCGGACGTCGTTGACATCACCCATCGGATGGGTGCGGACGGCCGGATCAAGTGGGATGTGCCCGCAGGCATGTGGATCATCCAGCGGATCGGTCATACCAGCACCGGCATGAGCACGCGGCCGCCGGTGTTGGGAGGAAACGGACTGGAGTGCGACAAGCTCAGCAGCAAGGCGATGGACGCGCATTTTTCCGGCATGATGAAACATCTCATCGAAGACGTGGGACCGTTTGCGGGCAAGGTGCTGACCACCACTCACATCGACAGCTGGGAAGTGGGGGGGCAGAACTGGACGCCCTTGCTTCGCGAGGAGTTTCTGAAGCGGCGTGGCTATGATCCCGTGAAATGGCTGCCCTGCATCACGGGGGTCGTGAACGGGAAAGAC
>CANBTO010000363.1 GCA_947372405.1 Verrucomicrobiaceae bacterium | reverse complement strand
AAGCGAATTTGGCGAATCTTTAAGAATCAGAGCGCATGGCAGTCACCGGAATGGTTTATGCCCATCTGAAGATTCGCTGGATTCGCCGGATTCGCGGTGCTTGACTCTTCAAATGGGATTGCATCTCCTATCACTCCGGCCACTTCACGTCCGGCACCTTGCCGCCCCAGAAGGGTTGGGAGGGATCGAAGAGGTCCTTGCCGTTGAGATAGACGTGGCCGGATTTGTCTATGGGGAGGGTTATGACGCTGCCGTCCACCCGGAGAATCATAGCTTTTCCATAAAGAATCTTGTTACTCAGTGTGTAGTCGAAAAGCAGTTTCCCGGGCACCAGAGGAAAAACCACCATCGGCGTTTCCGGCCGGCTTTTCTCTGTCGATAGCCCTGCGATGTAGGCGAAGCCGCATTCTCCCTTCTCCAACGCCGTTGCGCCAGCATACACGCCGTCAGGTTTTCGAGCGGTTGAGGTATGGGCATAAAACATTGATTCCGATTGTGCTATTTCCGAGGCCAGCAACTGTCTGAAAAAATCGTTCGACGAACTCGTGCCCAAAGGAATGCTGGAACTCGGGTGATCTTCACGCACTTTGGAAATCGTCGTGTTGTCGGGGAAACTTCCATATTCCGTTTCGAACTCGAAAAGCCCCAAACCGATCTGACGGGCATTGGATATCGCTTCGGTTAAATCGGCACGATGTGGACTTCCAGTTATCATAGGTCCAAGCAGCACCAACATCATGGTTGCCACCACCGAAGCAATCCCCACGCCCCAAATCCATTTCCGCCACCTGCGTGAGCGCAGCGCCGCATCCGATATCGGCGGAGCCGGGGGATCCGGTGGCGGTTGGGGCAGCATGGGCATTGGTTTGTCAGTAGTGAACCAGAACCGCCATGATCGGACAAGGATGGAGTGGCGGTGAATCATCAGAATCATTTTGGATTGTCATGATCGAAACGCGGAGACGCTGAGATCGCAGAGGTCATCGCGGAGAAAAATGGATTTACTGTCATGACGCAAGAGACCAACCCCACTCTGATCCTGTTTCACACATCGCAAGCTCGGCGTTTTTCTCAGCGCGCTCCGCGTCTCCGCGTTTCGCTGAAATCCAACCCATTGATACTTCCGCCAAATGGCAAGTCGCAGTCCGTCAGGCTCAGTCCGTCGGACGCATTGCCATTCGCCCGAAATTGCAGCTTGGCATTGGGAAGGCAGGAACGAAATTGCGCCCATGCGCCTGTTGAAACTCCAGATCCACGAACCCCTGCCCGGACGGGTGTTGCCGTTGATGGCGGAGGAACATGGTGATGAGGAGGCGGCACGGCGTTACCGGGCCATCACGGTGACAACCTTGCGACAGCTCCGCGGACTGACCATGACGCGGCTTCGCATCGTTTCCACCCCAGAGGATGCGGATGAGGCGCTGCGTTTCTGGTTGCTGCCGCGCCTTGCGCCTCGTTGGCTGGCGGAGGACGGGATTTTCCGGGCGGACGGCTGGGAGATCGACTTCGGCGTTGGCGGAGACGCGTTCATGGTGGAGGCATCCGGCGAAGTGATGTGTCCGTTTCTCGGAGCGCGCTGGGTTCACACGGCGATGATCGGCATTGAACACGGCACTCATCGTGTGACCGGCCCCGCCACGGATGGTGGCGAGTATTTCCATGCGCGTCCGGCAACTGTTAGCGGGCCGCTGGAAGAACGCAGTTTGCCCGCGCTGCCGGTGATCCGCAACGACGTTCACTGGCAGGACGCTCTCTCAAGCCCGCTCGGTGCGGCGTTGAAGAAGGCATGGGAAGAGGAAGGCTAGACTATGTGTCTGTCAGAAATACCAGGAAGGCAGGGACCGTTCTCCGCAACGGTCCGTGAGCAAGAACTGCGAATGAAAGCCCGATGATCGAGTTGCCGCAATGACTTGGGCCATGATTCTCATCTCTTGCACCGGACCGCCCGGAGGTCGGTCCCTGCCATGTAGAGTCAAACACCGCCGTCACTCGACGGTCACGCTCTTCGCGAGGTTTCGCGGTTGGTCGATCTCGCAGCCGCGGATGCGCGCGACATGATAGGAGAAGAGCTGCAAGGCGACAACCGCCGGAATGGTGGCGATGAGCGGATGGCAGCGAGGAATGGCAATGAAGTCATCCATGCACTCGGCGGCTTCCGAATCGCCGTCGGTGACGATGCCAAGGATGTGGGCTCCGCGGGCGCGGCACTCCTCGATGTTTCCAAGGGTCTTGTCCTTGCCGGGAATGTCGCAGGCGATGGCGATGACGGGCGTGCCCTTCACTAAAAGCGCGATGGGGCCGTGTTTCAATTCGGCGGCGTGATAACCCTCGGCGTGGATGTAGGAGACTTCCTTGAGTTTCAGCGCGCCTTCAAGGGCGACTGGAAACATCGGCCCACGACCGATGAAGAACGCGTGTTCATTGTGCGCGTAATCCGCCGCGATTTCCGCGATGCGGGCGCTCTGCTGGACCACCTTCGCCACGAGCTGCGGGATGTTTTCGATTTCCCGCGCGAACCGGATGCCCTCCTCGCGTGAAAAGCGACGACCACGTCCGAGCTTGAGGGCCATCATCAACAACGCGACGACCTGGCAGGTGAAAGCCTTGGTGGAGGCTACCGAGATTTCCGGGCCGGCATGCAGATAGACACCGCGCCCGGTTTCGCGGGCGATGGTGGAGCCCACCACATTGCAAAGACTCATCACGAAGGCACCCTTCTGGTTCGCCTCGCGCACGGCGGCCAGCGTGTCCGCTGTTTCACCGGATTGCGAGATGGCTATGACCAGATCGCGGCTGCCGAGGATGGGATTGCGATATCGAAACTCGGCGGCTTGTTGGACTTCCGAATGCACATCCGCCAGATCCTCGAAGGCGTATTCGCCGACAAGGCCCGCGTGAAGCGAGGTGCCGCAGCCGATGAGCACGACACGGTTCAGGTCGGCGAGTTCGCGCGGCGAGGTTCCCATGCCTGCCAGAACAGACGAGCCGAGATCGAAATCGAGACGTCCGCGGATGGCGTTGCCGAGCGCGTCCGGCTGCTCGTGGATTTCCTTGAGCATGAAATGTTCGAAGCCGCCCTTTTCGGCGGCGGCGGCGTCATAACCGAGCTCGGCGATCTCGCGGGTGACGGGGATATTGTTGAGGTCCCGGATATCGATGGACTCGGCGGTGACGATGGCGATGTCGTTGTCGTCCAGATAGATGACGCGCTGGGTGTGGGCGAGGATGGCCGCCGCGTCCGAGGCGATGATCGTCTCCCCTTCCCCGACGCCGATCACGATGGGGCTGCCACGCCGCGCGGTGATGATCCTGTCCGGCTCGCGGGCTGATAGAACCGCGATGCCGAAGGTGCCCTCCACCTGATGAAGCGCATCACAAACCGCTTGGAAAAGGTCACCCTTGTCGCACTCCCCGATGAGATGGGCGAGCACCTCGGTGTCCGTCTCCGAATAGAAATGATGGCCGCGGCCTTCGAGGCGTGCGCGCAACGAGCGGTAGTTCTCGATGATGCCGTTGTGAACAAGCGCGACCTCACCGGACTTGTCGAGATGCGGGTGGGCGTTGATCTCGGTGGGTGGTCCGTGGGTGGCCCAGCGGGTGTGGGCGATACCGATGGCGGAGCGGGAGAAACGTTCCGCAGGCCACTCTGCGCGGGTCTTCGCCTTGAGCGCGGCGACCTTGCCGGCGGCCTTGGTGACCACGATGCGATCCTCATCCAGCACGGCGACGCCCGCGGAATCATAGCCACGGTATTCGAGCCGGCGCAGGCCGTTGATGAGGACCGTGGGGGCGTCCGCTTTTCCGATGTATCCGACGATGCCGCACATGCTGTAGTTGAGAGTATGAAGTTGAGAGTTGAGAGTCAGGATTGCAGATCATGCTGGACGATCTCGCCCGGCCGGGTGGTGGTGTGGGGCCAGAGTTTCCGGCCCGGATAGATGGAGGTGTTGATGCCGGTATGGACGTGGTCGCCGACGATGGTTCCGAACTTGCGTCGACCGGTGTCCATCAGCATACCGCACACCATCGAACGATGATTCTTTCCATCGTGGCGGAGATTGGAGGTGGTGGTGCCGGCACCGAAATTCACACCCTCGCCAAGGACCGAATCACCGACATAGGAAAGGTGGCCGACGTTGGTTTTTGAAAGGATCAGGCAGTTCTTGATCTCCACGGACTGGCCGATGTGGCAATGGTCGCCGATGCTGGTGTTGCCGCGTATATAACAATTCGGGCCGATCTTGCAGTCCTCACCGATGACGACGTTGCCCTCGATGAAGACACCCGGAAGAATGCGCGTGCCCTTGCCGATGTGGACCACGCCCTCGATGACTGCCGACGGATGGACTTCACCCTCGACCTCATTTTCTGTTAGCGCTGAAACGAACTGCTCGTTGGCACGGAGCAGATCCCACGGATAGCGGACGATGAAGGATGTCTTCGCGATGAAGACGTCGGACGCGCCGGGAGCTTCACCGCGCCACGCGAGCGCGGCTCCGGTTTCATCCCCGAGGGTGGATTTGCCGCTGGCGATGAAAACCGCGAACTCGTCCCACACGAGCCAGGCGTGCGGATGGACGGTCACGGCGGCCGAGCCGACGACACCTCTCTGATGTTCCGTCAGCGGACGGTTCGCGATGGGAAAACCCTCGATCGTCCGGGTATCGGAAAGCGGGCTGCAGGTTTCTTCTGACATGGGCGTGGGGTTCAACCGATTTCCTCGCGGATGGCGGACTCGAACCGGCTGACCCATGCCTGACATTCGTCGAGGTCACGATGTTCCACCAGAACGCGGATCTTGTTTTCAGTGCCCGAGTAGCGGATCAAGTGGCGGCCGTTTTCGCCGAACGCCGCGGTGGCGGATTCCATCAGCTTGCTGAGCTTCGGCAGTGACTGGATCGGAGGTTTCGATGGAACCGGCATGTTCGAGAGTTTGGTGGGATATTCCTCGAACAGGTTGGAAAGCTCCACCAGGGTGGCATTCTTCTCCCGCATCATGCGCAGAACCTGGAGCGCGCTGAGGATGCCGTCGCCGGTGGTCGCGTGGTCCGCGAAGATCAGATGGCCGGAGTTCTCGCCGCCGAAGGAATAGCCGTTTTTGCGGATGCATTCGATGACGTTGCGGTCGCCCACGGCGGTGGCCTCCACCTTGATGCCGCGTTTCCGCATCGCTTCCGTTAGACCGAGGTTGCTCATCACGGTGGCCACCAGGGTGTCGCCCTTGAGTTTCCCCTGCTCCTTGAGGCCGATGGCGCAAAGCGCGAGCATGCGGTCACCGCTGACGACATCGCCGTTGGCGTCGGTGAAGATCACGCGGTCCGCGTCACCGTCGAACGAGATTCCGAGGTCGGCCTTGTGCTGGCGGACGAGTTTGCCAGCGGCCTCCGGATGAAGCGCACCGCAGGCATCGTTGATGTTGAGGCCGTCGGGCTCGTTGCAGACGGTGATGACTTCCGCGCCGAGTTCCTTGAAAATGAGCGGACCGATGAAGTAGGCTGCGCCGTTTCCGCAGTCGACGACGATTTTCAGTCCCTGGAGCGAGACGTTGTCGGCGGTGTGTTTGGCGAACTCGATGTAGCGGCCGCGGGCGTCGTCGATGCGGTGTGCCTTGCCGATCTGCGCGGGTGGAAGCGGTGCGGACTCCGGCACGTCGCCGAGGATGTGACGCTCGATGAGGCTTTC
>CANBTO010000362.1 GCA_947372405.1 Verrucomicrobiaceae bacterium | reverse complement strand
AGTCCATCTGCGGTTCTATTTTTCTTTCTAGGCTAACATCCTATTCGACGAATCTTGGTGTTGTAAAGCGATGAGTCACCTGCCAAACGGAGGTTTCCGTGTCCATGTGGCGTTGGTGCGATGCTCTTGTCCGCAACGTGGAAATACGCGGGCGTGCGGACACGGATTCGTCGAGCCGCGCGGACGTTTTTCTAACAAATCAACCCGCCGATCGAGCCGAAGTCAGCTTCTCGTCGTCACTTTGTGGCTCGTCAGCAGCAGCAGCACCGGCTTTGGCGGCGTATGCGTCGGCGTGACGTGCATGCCCCGCGACGTGCGCAGTGGCCGCAGCATGACCTGCGGCCCGGGCGGCGAATCGAGCGGCGGGGTGTCCGGCGTCACGGGCAGCGGCATGTGCGGCGAATGCCGCGACGCGCGCATCGGTCATCAACAACTCACCGCGTGCCCAGGCGCGAGCCGCTTCGATGGCTCTGCGAGGCCGGTTGTCATTGGGATACCGGACCTCGAAGTGCGCGAGCACACGCCCGGCGGACTCGGCAGCCCGTCGCGCCAATGCGATGTGCGCCTGCTTGTCGAGTCGTTGAGGTGAAATCCTGGCCATGGTGTGAGGATGCCTGACATCCTATTAGTCGACTCTTTCTGACCCGGCAGACATTTATCTAACCGATCAGATCGCCGATCGAGCCGAAGTCCGGGGTGAAGAGGCGCTTGTAGGTGCGGGCGGCGTAGCCATCGGTCATGCCGGCGAGGAAGTCGCACACGAGCCGCGCGCGTCCCGCCTCGTCCGGAGCCGCGGAGATTTCGGCGGCGGTGTCCGCGGGCAGGAGTTGGAAGTCCTGCCCGTCGATGGTTTCTCCGAGCACGTAGCGTTGGTGCAGCACCTCCCACAGGTGCCGGAGCATGCGGCTGCCCTTGTGCTCGAGTTGTTTCAACTGCGGCGAGAGGAACACGACCTCGAAGGCCAGGCGCTTGAACAACGACGACTCCGCCTTCACCTCCTCGTCGATGACCAGGCGGTAGCGGTAGCGGTTCGTCTCCGCGCTGAGGAAATTCACGTCCGCCACCAACTTCGTGGCCTGGATGTAGCGGCCGATGCGTTTGCCGACAAACGGGTCCACGCGCTTGCGGCGGATGGACTTCATCAAATCACCGAGCGGCGTGCCTTCGCCTGTGGGATGACCATGCATCTCGGCCCATGCCTCGATTTTCTCAATGTTGAGGAACCCGGCGCGCACGCTGTCGGATAGATCGTTGAGCGAGTAGGCGGTGTCGTCCGCCCAATCCATCACCTGGCATTCAATGGATTTGAACTTGTCCCGCGCCTTGCCGGGCGGAAGTTCGAGCGGGAAGTCGTGACCACCCATCGCCCAATCGAGATGTGCGTGTTGGTCGTCATGGATGAAGTGGTGTTCCGGCGGTGATCCGTGCGCGGTGGCGAGTTCGGTCCACAGCGATTTGTATTTCAACACGCCATCGAGAAACGCGCGTGTCGGGTCCATGCCACTGCGTTTGGCCGAGAAAATCCGCTCGGTAAGCAGACGCAGCGTCTGCGCGTTGCCCTCGAAGCCGCCGTGACCGCGCATCAGGTGGTTCAAGGTGCGCTCACCCGCATGGCCGAACGGCGGATGTCCGAGATCATGGGAAAGACAAACGGCCTCCACCAGATCCGAGTCGATGAAGAAATCCGGCGACAGCGGGCCGTCGGCCGGCGATCTCAGCCAGTGACAGATGGATTTCCCGATCTGCGCCACTTCCAGAGAATGGGTCAGCCGCGTGCGGTAGAAATCATACTCACCACTCCAGAACACCTGCGTCTTGTTTTGAAGACGGCGGAAGGTCGGCGTGTGCAGCACGCGGTCGCGGTCGATCTGGAACGGAGAGCGGTAATCTCCCGAATCACATTTGCCCGAGCGGCGCTGCGTGTCGAATTCCCCGTAGAAGCGGTTCATCATCGCGCACAGGTTGAAGCGATCCAGCTGGCGCGGCAAACCTTTCCTTCGAGTCCGCCAGCAGCTGGCCGGGAGGGGATATCATAAAAATGGCGCAGCAGGATGAGACCCACCGCGCCATTGGAAACAAGTCGAGCCAACCCGGCTCAGGGCGTCTCGCTGACTTTGGCGCGCATGAAGTCCTTCGAAACCGTCGGCACTGTTCCGGAAACCCGGAAGGTGCGGTAGGTCCAGCCGCTGGAGAGCGCGGGCAGGCCGGTCTGGATGGTGGTGGCGTCTCCTCCGGTGACTTCCGTGACGGTTTCCGCAAAGCTGGCGAGATCCGCGCTGCCTTCGACGCGATAGTAGATGCCGTCGATCAAGCTGGAAAGCAGGTCGCCGGAGTCAGTCGCAAAGGCGGCACCGCTGCGAACGGGCAAGGTCAGGGTGAGCACTTGGTCAGAACCGACCGTGGCGATCTTGCTCACGATCTTGCCATCACTGGCACCCGAAAGCGGGTTTCCATCGAAGGCGAATTCGTAGAGGTTGTTATGGCCGTCTCCATCCGGGTCGGCATCCTTGGCGTTGTTTGCGCCAGTCAGTCCCTTGTTAGTGGCCCAAGTGTCATAGGGCGTGGTACCGCTGCTGACGACGAGTTCGATGTCATTGCCGTTGATCTGAAGGGTGGCATTGAAGGACCCGATCGTGCCGGTGAGGTTCGCGGGATCAAGCGTGCCGCTAACGGGTGCTCCACTGGTGATGAGCTTGTAGGTGCCGGCTTGCAGTCCCCCGAGGTTGGTGAAGACGAAGTCGTTCATACCAAGAGCCCCGCTGCCGATGGTCAACGTGCCACCGACGGCGATCTTGTCATTGGTTCCAGCCAGCGCATCGAGCTGATAGATCAGTGTGCCCGCACCGCCAGCCTGGGCGCTGATATCCAGTCCACCGCCGATGGCCAGCGTGCCAGCAGAGCCCGCAGCCGCACCGGGTGACAGATTTCCGGCGGCGGAGACCGTGACGTCGCCACCGACCGCGCCGTTGCCACCGAGGGTGCCGGAGTTGTTGACCACCACCGCGTTGGCGGAATCCAGTGAACCCGGGCTGTTGACCAGAAGCGTGCCGGCGTTGACGTTGGTGTCGCCAGTATACGTGCTCACGCCGGTGAGGGTGAGGGTGCCTGCGCCCTGTTTGATGAGTTGGGAGGTGGCGTTGCCGCTGATCACACCGTCGTAGGTGGTGTTGGTGGCATCACCCGCCGTCAGGTGCTGGTTGACAAGCTCCACATTGCCTCCAGTGATACCACCTCCAGCCAGCGAGCCGATAGTGTCATCGTGATTCAGATGCAGGATCGCCCCGGCCACATTGGCCAGCACGACGGCTCCGGTGTCTGGCAGCGTATTGTCGGCGGCGTTGTTCAATTCGAGCGTTCCCCCGTTGATGGTGGTGGTGCCGTTGTAGGTGTTTTGGCCGGAGAGCGTGAGCTTGCCGTCGCCCTGTTTGGTGAGCCCCAGGCCAGAGCCACTAACAATACCTTGGATTTCACCGTTGACGCCGGTGGCCTGATCGAAAACACGGGAGCCGGTCCCGGCCAAGATCACGTCGGTGTTGACGACGCCCAGGTTCTTCAGTGTCCCGTCGGTGTAGGTGATGGTGTCCACGCTGGTGATGTTCCCACCCTTCATGTCGAGGATGGCGGTGGCTCCGTTGAGCGCCAGCGAGGAGGTGATCGTTCCGGCCCCAAGGTTACCCTCCTTGATGTCGCCGAAGACATTAAGGGTGCCGCCGGTCAGGCTCACGGTGGCGGTGGCCAGTCCGGAGTTGCCAGCGTTGACGTGATTGCCAAGGATCAAGTTCACGGGAGTGGACAAGGAACCGATGGTGGCGGTTCCGCCCTGGAGGTTGAAAGTGGCGGACAGGCCCTGCTGGCTGTTGGTGGTGTTGGTCGTGTCTACGTCATTGGCGAGCGTTGCCGCCGTGTTCACCTGCAGCGTGCCGTTGATCATGGTGAAGCTGCCGGTGCTGGCGATGCCGGTGACGTTGCTGGTCGATGCTACATTGTCATCATTCGTCTGCGAAATCACCAAGGTGTTGATATCCACATTGCTGGAAGACCCATTCATGGTGAAACTGCCGTTGCCGCCTGCACGGATGTTGCTGGTTACCCCCGCGCCATAACCCACAAAGAGACTTCCGATTCTGGCATCTACCGAACCGCCGGTGAAATCCATCTTGCCCAGGTCGGCCGTGCTTCCACCAGCGGCTTGGGAGGCGCCTCGGAGGTTGAATTGGTCACCAAGGTAGATATCCGTCCGGGCGCTTCCACCCGCCGCCCCGCGGAGGGTGACGGTGGGGGTGGTCAGGCCGGTGTTGAACTCCATCGTGCCTGAAATGCGGCTGCTGCCGAGCACGAACGAACTGGCGTTCAAAACGTTCGTCGTGCCAAGGATCAACTTAGCAGGCAAAGCTGTGCCGCCACCACCAGTAGTGGGTGATCCACCCACGACGATGGCGGCGCTGGCGTTGATGGTATTATTGTTTGCCAGGGCCAGGACATCGCTGATGACGATGCCAGTTGTCGGTGTTGTGCCGCCGACCAAGCGCGGGTTTCCGACGGAAAGGTTCAAAACGGTCGCGTTGAAGGTGCCAAGCCCTGAGAGATCCATCGTCTGGCTGGTGGTGCCGGCCGTGGCGCTGTTGCTGGCGACGGTGAAGTTTTTGGTGGCATCGTTGACGGTGAGGATGCCGGTCGCACCCGTGACCGTCAGCTTCGATGAACCCGGGGTCGCGACTCCCACATGGACCACGTTGAACACCGAGGCGCCGCTGCCGGTGAGGGTGAGCGTCTTGCCGCTGCCGATGGTGATGACGTTGTTGCTCGCCGAGTTGGTCTGGACGCTCAGGCCGCCGAAGGTGGCGTTGGCATTCGTCATATCCAAGGTGCCGGTGTTGGAGGTGTTTCCTGCACCGAATCCGAAGGTGAGGCCACCGGAGAGCGAGTGGTTGGTCGTTAGCTCGAGGGTGCCTTGATCGATGGTGGTAGTACCGGTGTAGGTGTTGCCGGCTGAATTGAGCGTCAGCTTATTGGCACCGAGTTTGGTGAGTCCAAGTGCACCAAAGTTGGTGGCGGAGTCGAAGGCGGTCCACTGGGTGAGGTCGCCGTTGGTCGTGTCAAGGCCCAGGGCTCCGGCGGTCTTGGTGGCGGTGGACAAAAGGGTATCCACCTCACTGGTTGACCAGTTCGTGGGACTGGTTCCCATCACTGCACCGATGGTACCGCCGTTGAAAGTGACGGCGCTATTGTTGGGAAGCGCCGCTTGCTTGGTGGTGATCAGCGCACCGCCGGTGACGGTGGTGGTGCCGGCGAGGGCACCGTGGGTGCCGGAGAGGGTCCAGACGCTGTTGCCGGACTTGGTGACGTTAATGGTGGTTCGGCTGCCTAACGTGATGTCCCCGGCGATGGAGTTTCCTGAGCTGGTTCCACCCAAAGCCAAGTTGTTCGTGCCGGTGTTGGTAACACCAGTATAACCGCCCGTGATGATGAGATTGGCCGTGGTGGGATTGAATGTCGCAGCGCCGCCGCTGCCTGATGCATTGGTGATATTGCCAAGCTGGATGGCAGCGGTTCCGCTAGTTACATTCGTCCCCGCCGTGAAATTGTGGATGGCGTTTGAAACCGCCAGGTTCCCGGCAAAGGCATGGGTGAGTCCGGCGCCTGCGGTGGCCCGGTCCGAAATGATGGTTCCCGCAGCAATGCTAAGC
>CANBTO010000361.1 GCA_947372405.1 Verrucomicrobiaceae bacterium | reverse complement strand
GAACGCGGCCAAGCAGGGGCCGGGATTCCCCGCATGGTTCACCGCCGTGGTATCGGCCATCGCAATGTTCCGGATGCTGGATGTGGCGTGGTATCCGATGAAACCATCTCACGAGACGTTTGAACGCATCCAAGCGGAGATGGAGGAGGCACCGCCGGTAAAAAAGAAAGATGCCGTGTATCAGATCGCCGGAAACATCACCGGCATGGGCGGCGGTTGGCGATGTGTCGCGCCCGAGTATCTCAAGAGCCTCCGTTCTTTTTGGCTGCATGATCAGGCAAGCTTCGATGCTCAAAGGCTGATACTCCTCACGATGGCAGGAGCGTTGTTTCTCTGGAGGGAACGAGGGCATGGCCGGGATCGGTGGCTTCGCGCGAATTGGATCGCGTTGATATGGATCGCTGCCGGAGCAGTCGGCGCGCGGATACTGCCAGGTTTTGAGGGTTTGTTCCAGCGCGTGGCTTTCAGCGGAGTCTATCTTTGGATGTGGATCGTTTTCCTGGAGATCGAGAGGCAGAGATGCCTGGAGATTAAGACTGAGAGCCGGGAATCTGAAATGTATGGAACGAGGGTATTAGAAAAATTGGATGAATGTGGCCGAGACTCCCACGCTCCTTGAGAATCACATGAAATTTGAACCACCATTTGACCGCCAAATTCCCGACATTACGACCGCCGCGCCGTTCGGTTGGGGCCCTGATGGTCATTGGGTCGTATCTTCGAAAGAATTGCCGGAACTGACGATCCCGAAGCATGTGGCGGTGACGCGGGACTTCATCGAAATCGACGGCTGGGTGTTCCCGCTGTCCTATGTTTCGAAGAGCCTACTGGTCTGGCTACAGGCGTCTTTTATGAGATGGTTGAAAGAGGACGAGAGTAAACGCAACCGCCTGTGGGTCGAAGGCATCGCGGAAGCGTTTCAGGATGGATTGGCGGGAAAGCTTTGACTATCCTTTGCGCCGTCCGGCGTTCATGGATGGTGGAGCTGAAGGCTCAACGCGCCGCCAGCCAGTTCGGGCCGGTGCCGTGTTCGACTTCGACGGGCACGCCGTGCGGGAGGGGCTCTTCGGGATATTCGACTCAGGCTCATTACCTCTTGGATTTGATCCCGCCCAGCATGTCCTAACATTTACTGGCTAAGCTTGGACAATTTGATTCGCTCGTAGGCCCCGCGTTTGTTGTCCTCGGGGTGGGGTTCGATGGCGAGGACCGTGATGTCGGCCTTGTCAGGCCCATAAGTCCAGAACAAGCGGCCGGCACCTGGAGTGTTGTTTTCGAGATAGGACTGGAAGATCTTCATGCCGTGTTTCCGGCTCAGATCCTGGATTTCATGTGAAGCGAGGCTGTTGTGCCTCGGGTCGGAAGCCAGGTGGCCGAGCGTTTTCACGAGTTTCTTGAAGAACTTTTGTTCCTCCTTGTTCAGCCCGCCCTGGAGACTTCGGGTCGAGAGGTCCAGCCAAAGCTGTTCCATCTCCGGGACTCCCATGCGGATTTGAAATGGCATGAAGCGCTTCAGCCTTTCTGATGGAGTGACAAGTCAATGGGGGCCGAAACTTTGCCCTTTTTAAGGTTGGTGACGGAGCGATTGAGCGTTTTCAGAGTCTTGGCGGGAATCGCATCGGGCGGAACCAAAACCCGCGGTTCCAGCATGTAGGTGCCGTTGGAAAGCGCTTTGACATGAAAGTATTTTGCTTTCGCTCCACGCAGGCTGATGCGGTTTTTCGCGTCCGCCGCAACATCATAGTCATGGAGGACGGTGACATTCTTCGTGATTTCAGATGTCTTGCGGATCGCTGTCTTCATGTGGGAGATCATGGTGGGAAATCCCACCGTTGTCAAATTCCTGATTCGTCCGCGCTTTTCTCGCGTGGCTCTTGAATCCACGTTACCCAAATGACGCAGGAAATGGAAGTTCGGCGCGCGTTCGTAAATCGTTGAAGATGGGAGGAGACTCCCATCCCCTCAATGTGCCGCGAGCCAGTTCGGGCCGGTGCCGTGTTCGACTTCGACGGGCACGCCGTGCGGCAGGGGTAGGGCGGTTTTCATGATGTCGAGGATCTTGGGAACGAGCTCTTCCTGTTCTTCGCGCGCGAGGTCGAAGACGAGTTCGTCGTGAACTTGGAGAAGCATCTTCGTTTGATACGGTTTTCCCCGCAGCAGCGCGTCGATGCGGATCATGGCGAGTTTGATCATGTCCGCGGCGGTGCCCTGGATGGGGGTGTTGATGGCGGCACGCTCGGCATTGCCGCGGATGTTCTGGTTGCCGGAGTTGAGGTCGGGGAAATAGCGGCGGCGGCCTGACAGGGTTTCCACATAGCCGGCCTCGCGTGCCTCGGCGACGGTGAGTTCCATGAAGTCCTTGATGGCGGGATACTCGCGGAAATAGGCCTCGATGATGGCGGAGGCCTCGGCGCGCGGGATGGCGAGGCGTTGGCTGAGGCCGAAGGCGGAGATGCCGTAGATGATGCCGAAGTTCACCATCTTCGCGGTGCGGCGCATGTCCGATGTGACGTTTTCAGGCTCGACGACAAAGACCTTGGACGCGGTGATGGTGTGGATGTCGGTGCCGTTGCGGAAGGCCTCGATCATGGTGGCGTCGTTGGCGAGCGCGGCCATGACTCGGAGTTCGATCTGCGAGTAGTCGCAGGAGAGAAGCGTGTAGAGGGTTGATGGTTGAGAGTTGATGGTTGATAGGGAAGAGGAAGAACGGGGGACGAAGGCCTTGCGGATCTTGCGGCCGGCTTCGGATCTAACGGGAATGTTCTGGAGGTTGGGATCGGACGAGGCGAGGCGGCCGGTGGCGGCGACGAGTTGGTGGAAATGGGTGTGGATGCGGCCGGTTTCCTTCACGATGTGGTTTGGCAGCGCGTCGAGATAGGTGGACTTGAGTTTCGTGGCCTCGCGCCAGGCGAGGATGTCGCTGATGATCGGATGTTTGCCTTCGAGCGTGGCGAGTGTCTGTTCGTCGGTCTTGTATTGGCCGGTTTTGGTTTTCTTGGCCTTGTCCATCAGGCCGAGGTGGTCGAAGAGGATCTCGCCGAGTTGTTTGGGCGAGGCGATGTTGAACGAGCGGTCGGCGTGGCGGTGGATGGATTTCACCAGTTCGTCGATTTGTTGCTGGAGCTCCACGCCGATGGTGCCGAGCGCCTGTGGATCGACGGAGATGCCTTCCATCTCCATGCGGACGAGTACGGGCAGCAGCGGGCCTTCGATTTCATGGAGGATTTTTTCCTGCCCGGCTTCCTCTAACAGCGGGTTGATCTTGCCGGCGAGCTGCCAGGTGACGTCGGCATCCTCGGCGGCGTATTCGGCGAGTTTTTCCAAGGGGATGGCGGCGATGTCGAGGTCCTTGGAGACCTTGGTTTTCTCGGCGAAATCAAACAGGTCGTCGGATGCTGGCGCGGCCGTGGCTTGCGGGTTGGCGATCTCGGTGAGCTTGACGGGCGTATAGTTGAGCAGGATTTCCGAGAGGTAATCCATCGAATGCCGGCGCTCGGGCGTGACGAGCGTGTCCGCGAGCATGGTGTCGAAAAACGGTCCGCTCACTTCGATGCCGTGGTGGAGCAGGATGGAGAGATCGAACTTGAGATTGTGGCCGATCTTTTCCGCGGGGGAGGAGAAGAGGGATTGGAGCTTTGGGAGTAGGGATTCGGAATACGGGAGATACCAGCCCTCACGGGTTTTCCAGGAGAAGGCGATGCCTAACAACTTCGCCTCGAAGCGGTCGAGGGAGGTGGTCTCGATGTCGAAGCAGAAGGACTTCTGTTTGGCGAGAGCGGCGAAGAGCTGTTGTTGGAGTTCCGGAGTGTTGGCGAGGTGATAGGTGTGATCGACGTCGCGGATAGTGAGGAAGGTTTCGAAGAGCGTGGGGGTTTCGGATTCCGGCTTGTCTGATGTTGAAGAAGCGGGCGGGACGCCCGCGCTCCCGTCACCGAAGAGGCGCTTGGTGAGTGAACGGAATTCGAACTCGTTGAAGAGCGTCTTGATGGCTTCGTCGTCGCGTGGCGAGAGAACAAGGTCCTCCCATGTCACGGAAACGGGCACGTCGATGATGATGGTGGCGAGGTCCTTGGAAAGCAGCGCCTGGTCCGAGTGGGTTTCGACGAGTTCCTTTTGTTTGCCTTTGAGTTTCGCGCTGTTGGCGATGAGGTTTTCGATGGAGTCGAACTCCTCGATGAGTTTCTGCGCGGTCTTCGGACCGATGCCGGGGATGCCGGGGATGTTGTCGGAGGCGTCGCCCATCAGGCCTAACAGGTCGATGATCTGGTGGGGTTCGGCGACGCCCCAGATTTCCGGGAGTCGATCCAGCGAGACAACGTCATGTTCGTTGCCCTTGCGGCCGGGTTTCCACATGAAGGTTTGTTTCGATAGGAGCTGGGCGAAGTCCTTGTCCGGAGTGACCATGTAGGACTCGAAGCCTTCGGGTTCGGCGCGTTTGACGAGTGTGCCAATGATGTCGTCCGCCTCGAAGCCGTCGATTTCCAGCACCGGGATGTGGAAGGCGCGGCAGAGCGCTTTCACGTGCGGGATGGCGTCGCGGAGTTCCTCCGGCATTTCGTCGCGCTGCGCCTTGTAGGCCGGATATTTGATATGGCGCGGCGTGGGGGCGGAGGTGTCGAACGCCACGCCGATGTGCGTCGGGTTTTCCTTTTCGAGGATGGCGAGCAGCGTGTTGATGAAACCGTAGAGCGCTGAGGTGTTCACACCCTTTGAATTGCGGATCGGCGTTTGGATCAGCGCGAAATGGGCCCGGTAAACCAAGGCCATGCCGTCGAGCAGGAAAAGGCGTTTCATGCCGCGAGCTTGGGCGCGGTGACGGCGTGAGTCCAGAGAATGTCTGGTGCGCAAATCAGCGGGCTTGAAGCTCGCCGTTGATGGCGATCGCCTTGCCGGCCGTGCCTTGGAACACGATGGTCTTGTCGCCCAACCGGACATTCACGGGACCATCGTGAGACGGCGTGAGGCTGGCGGCGGCGAGTTTGCCGTTCTTCCATGCGAGATCGACGTTGAGTCCACCACGGGCTTTCAGGCCCTTGACGGTGCCGGTTTGCCAAGCGGACGGAAGCGCCGGCAGCAGATGGATGAGGAAAGGTCCGGCAACATCGGATTCCTTCACCGGGATGTGCGATTGCAACAGCATTTCCGCGATGCCAGAGCAGACGCCGAAGTTGCCGTCGATCTGGAACGGCGGATGGGCGTCGAACATGTTTGGATAGAGACCTCCGCCGCCCATGTGGCCTTTGTTAACGAGCGGCCGCAGCAGGTTGCCGAGGATGAGGAAGGCGTGGTCGCCATCGAGGAAACGCGCCCAGAGGTTGGTCTTCCAACCCATCGACCAGCCGGTGGCGGCGTCGCCCCGGTAGATGAGCGACTGCCGTGCGGCCTTGTAAAGATCCGGCTGGCGCCAGGTGATGTCAGTGCCGGGGAACACGGCCCACAGATGGGAGACGTGGCGGTGGTCGCTTTTCGGATCGTCCTTGTCCTGCATCCATTCCTGGAGCTGGCTGTGTTTGCCGATCTTGCTGGGGGCGATGCGCGGGCGCATGGCGTCGAGTTTCGCTGCGAGTTCCTGATCGGTGCCGAGGATGCGCGCGGCCTGGCTGCATGACTTGAAGAGATCGCGGATGATCTCGTGGTCCATCGAGGGGCCCATCACAAGGCCGCCCTGCTCGGGGCTGTTAGACGGGCCGGAGATGAG
>CANBTO010000360.1 GCA_947372405.1 Verrucomicrobiaceae bacterium | reverse complement strand
TAGGGCGTTTGGTTTGAACTTCTCTGTACCTTGTTTTTGCTTGGAATGAATTAGATCTAGACAAAAGGGCCTAAAAATGGTGGATTAGCCTCGCCATGAATACTCGTTCGTTCGCCACCCATCAGGCGGAGTCCAGTGCCACGTCGTTTCAGATCCGCACCGCCGAAACCGCCGCAGACTGGCAGATCGCCCATCAAATGCTCCACGAAGAGCACCTGCTCGGAGCCGGGCGCGAAGCTGGAAACCGGCTTTGCCAGTTCATCCTCGAAGAGGGCGAAATCGTCGCGGTGCTTATTTGGTGTGCCGCCGCCTGGCATCTCAAGGATCGTGACAAGATGATAGGCTGGGATCCGGTCACCCGCTCGCAACGCCTCAAACTCGTAGTGCAACTGCGCCGCTTTCTTGTTCTCGAAAAAACCCGCCGCCCCAACCTCGCCTCGCAATGCCTCGGCCTTGGCCTGCGCGAGTTGAGTTCCCAGTGGTTGACCGAACACGGCTACCGCCCGCTCATGGCCGAAAGCTTCAGCGACCCGGAAAGCCACCACGGCACCATTTACAAGGCCACCAACTGGACTTGCGCGGGCGATACCGCGGGCTTCTCCCAGGACCACACCGACTACTATCTGCCCAATGAACGGCCCAAAAAACTCTGGCTCAAACCCCTCGCCAAGAACGCCCGTCAGCTAATCTGTGCCCCCGAGTTGCCCGAAGACTGCCAAAAAGCCCTCACCGCCGGCGCGGGAGCCCGCAGCCCGCTCAACCTTGCGATGCTCACCAGCCTTCGCAGCGCCTTCCTGCAAGTGCCCGATCCACGCCGCCCCCAGAGCCGCCGCCACCCGCTTTCAGCCATGCTCACCCTCGTCGCCCTCGGACTGCTCATGGGCGGGCGCGACATGCTCAACATCTGGCGCAAGGTCGCCAGACTCGATCAAAAGCAACGCGCCGCCATCGGCTTGAAAGTGCGCGGCAAACAAAGCGGCCTGCTGACCATGCCCGGCTACGACGCGCTCAACGACCTGATGAACGCGCTCGATCCCCATGCCTACGCCGCCGCGCTGACTGCCTGGCTTCAAGCCAACAACGGCATCCTGCCGCGCAGCCTCTCGCTGGACGGCAAGTATGTTGGCGACGGCAAATGCGGCATGATCGTGACATTGTGCCGCCATGAAGATGGTCGCCCCGTCGCCATGATCCCCGCCACCGGAAAAAAGGAAGACTGCGAAGTGAGCGAAGCGCGCTCTCTGTTGGCCGATCCTGTGGTTCGGCTTGAAAACGCCCTCATCACCGCCGACCCGCTGCACAACAAAGTTCCCACCCTGCGCGTGATCGTCGAAAAAGGTGGCGACTATCTCGTTGGTGCCAAAGCCAACACCTCCAAGCGGCTTGAAGCTGTGCAAAACCGTCTCAAAGACACCCCCTTTTTGGCCTGAGTTGTGATGGGGAACACGGGCGCATCGACATTCGTGAAGCCGCGGTAGGCTCGATCCAGCCCGAAGACGTGGGAGTCATTTCCGCACGCAGTGTCGTCAAAGTGCGTCGCGAGTGGGAAGAGACGAGCCAACCGGGAGAAGTTCACGAGAGCATCCGTCACTTCATATCGAGCGTGGAAGCGCAGCGCGACCGACATCTGGGATGCGCCGTTCGAGAGCATTGGAGCATTGAGAACCGCAACCATCACAAACGCGACGACAGCGTGTGGCAGGAAGACCGCCATCGGCACCGGCGAGTGAACATCGCCCAGAACCTCGCACTCACGCGCAACGCGCTGTTGGCGATCATTCCGTTTGACGAGAAACGCAACCTGCCGTCCCTCATCGCCGAATATCAGGACGACAAAATCCGCGCCATCAACCTCATCCTCCACGCCAAGCCCATCTCATGAACTCTCAAACCAAACGCCCTAGCCAAGTGGTCCATTTGATATGGCGCAAATTGCATAGATTCCTGAATCCAAGATGGATAGATCATTTGGAATCCCCGGTGTGGTCGTAGTTTGAAGGATGTTCCTGCCACGCTCGGAAATTTCAAAGCTCACGCTCATTCTGCCCGGATCGGCAACAGGTATCTCGTGAGTGAATGCGGTGTCGTGATCGACCCGCAATCCGGACGCAGGCCATTGCGTCTTTTTCGCAGCCATGAATCCTTCAAAACGACGGTAAGTTGTGGCCCATCCCTGAGGCCATTCAGCGAGAGGACTTGCACCGGGACTGGATGTCGGCGGGTTTGCCTGTGTCACCCCTCCAACAAGCATCCAACATGCTGCGCCAAAGCGAAGCGATTTAATAGTTGCGCGTACCATAGTAGCGGTTTGCTCGTAATTGGTTGATCTGTTCTCGCAACGTGCGGATTTCTTGCAACAACACGCCGTTGGAATCCTTGAATGCATCCGCATTTTCTTTTTCAAGTCTAAGCAATGCCTCCGAGGCTTCAGCCTGGGGCAACCATGGTCCGGCAGGGGCGGCGACGACCGATCGATATTCGGAAATGGCCATGATCATGTCACCCGATGATTCAAATCGTTTGGCTGCCAGGTAGTGCTCTATGGGCGAAATGGCGACTGAGACTTCCTTTGGTGCACGATTCTGCTGGATGCTCAGTAATTCCAGGAGGATTTGATAGTCACCCCTTTTCTTCAGTGTGGCCAGGGCGTCGTCAATCGCCTTTCCGGGATTGGTCGCGAAAGTCGGCTGAGGACCAAACAGTTTCTCGATTTTGGCGGCGAGAACCCCTTCCGCAACCTGGTTGATCAACGGCTTCAAGTAGGGAATCATGTCCGAGGAACCCGATAAGAGGGAGGAGTCGTTTGCAAGTGTCATGGAGCCAACGGTGTTTCCTGCTTTCATTTCATTCGATGCCTTGAGAAGAATCTCCAACTTCGCGGTCATGGCCACCACTTGGCTCATATCACCTTTGGCCGTTTGAGGTGCGGCTTGAAATGATTTCCATCGATCAATCACAGCGGGAAGATCATCCAGTCTTTTCAAGCCGGTCAGGATCTCGTCGATCCGGCCCTTGAATGTAGACTCGATCTCCGCAGGTAGCATTTTCGCGCGGATCTCATCGACGGAAAGCAACGGAAACTCGGTTCCGTTGCGGCCGAAATTGTGGAGTATCTCGTTTGCCGAGTCGCGGTTGCCCGCATCCCGCTGGTCGAGAAAAGCAGCCCAGTTTCTCAGCGAGACTGCAATTCCGTTGATCATCGATCTTCCTCGCTGCGTCAGGACATTATCCTTTTGAGATTGTTTCATCTGAATCACTGCGGTTCGCATCAGAATGGCATCGAGATCTCCTGAGTGATTTGCCGCGAGGCAGGTTTGATGAGCGTCCTTGGCCAGTTCCCGAACTTCCGCATACCACTGCTCATCAAATCTTCTGATCCGCTCCTCAATCGCGGCAGTGACTTCCACACTCAGGCTGTTCCAGCTGCTCTGGAGTTGCGGAATCATGTCGTATGAGCCCAGTGAGCCGGATATTTGTTGGATTTTCGGAAAGTCATTGCGCCTGATTGCCGATTCGAGCAATCTGAGTTGTGTCAAGATACGCCCAGCGCTTCGGTTCATTTGATCGGAATCAGTTTCGGGATGGGGCCTAGTCGGCGGATTCGCGTTCGTGTTGGTATCCGGCTTGGAGGGTGCAAGCGATGCTTCGAGTGAAGCTGCGAACGCGCCTACCTTATCAGCCAGCACATCATTTTCCGCTCGAAGATGGAGCTGCGAAAATCCGAAAAGCGTCATGATCAGGCAGAAGAGATATCTCCGTTGATTCATGCCTGTTTATCTAATGTGGACGACTAGAAATTACAAGGTCGAAGAAAGCCACGCATTGAACAGACTTTCAGTCGGTTTTCGATGTCAGGCTGATCAGCAGCGCCAGCGCGGCCTCCCTCTCGCTGATCCTCCCCTCCAATTGCTCCGTCTGGATGACCTCGAGGATCTCCTTGAAACGCGGACCGGGTGTGAGGCCGAGCCCGATCAGATCTTTGCCCGTCACCAGCGGCGGAGGGATCAAGGGTTCGTTGGCGAATTCCGCCGCCTTGGCCTGGAGAAACTCGTAGTTGTCCGTGAAGCCGTTGGATGATCCGCAATCAACTCGGTGCAGTTCCATTTCCTGATCAAAAGTGGGCTCCGCCATGAAGCGTTTCAGCTTCGCCACCCGCATCTTCTGCACGTTCATGAACTGCATGTGGCGCGCGACCATCGGCATCACGGCGGCGATGATGTCGTTCGGATAACGCAGTCGGCGAAGAATCGTTTTGGCCATCTCCGCGCCCATGGCGTCGTGGCCGTTGAATCGGATCCTGCCGGTGTCATCGACGGTCTGGCAGGGCGGCTTGGCGAGATCGTGGAGCAGCACGGCAAGGCACAGCTCCAGCGGCGCGTCCGGTGCCAGCATTTCCAGCATGATGAGCGTGTGCGTGTAAACATCGCCTTCCGGATGCCATTCGGGCGGTTGCTCGCAGCCGATCATCGGCAGCACCTCGGGTATAAAGTGACGGATGAGATCCGTTTCCACCAAATGTTGAAGCCCTTCGCGGCGGCGCGGCGAACTGATGATTTTCGAAAACTCGTCGCGGATGCGTTCGGGCGAGATCCGGTCTAACAATGGCGCGCAATCCTTGAGCGCCGCGTCCGTCTTCGGCTCGATGGTGAAGCCGAGCATCGCCGCGAAACGCACCGCCCTCAGCAGTCGTAACCCGTCCTCCTGGAAGCGCGCTGCGGGCTCGCCGATGGCGCGGATGATCCCGGCCTTGAGGTCGGGCAGTCCGCCGACATGGTCGATGACCTCGCCCGTTTCCGGGTTTTCAAACAGCCCGTTGATGGTGAAATCCCGCCGTTGCGCGTCTTCCTGCGGAGTCGAGAAGGTGACGTTCTCGGGTCTGCGGCCGTCCTTGTAACTGCCGTCCGTGCGGAAGGTGGCGATCTCCACGTGGTGGCCGTGATGTTTGGCGATCACCACGCCGAAGTGCGCGCCCACTTCGTTGGACCCGGGAAACAATTTCATCACTTCCGGAGGCGGTGCGGAAGTGGCGATATCATAGTCCTTGGGCGCATGCCCTAACAGCTTGTCCCGCACACTGCCACCGGCGAAGAACGCCACGTGTCCGGCGGCTTTCAGGCGGCGGGCGAGCTCGGTCGCTGCCTCGCGGGCGGT
Organism: Verrucomicrobiaceae bacterium; assembly: GCA_947372405.1. Next base: position 559 of record CANBTO010000360.1, on the reverse strand, counting down.
CATGTCGGACGGCTTCTTCACGGAGCGGAGCGGGATCCCTGATAGATTGAAACCACGCCGAAGGTGAGGGGAGTGGCGTCCGTTTCGACGAAGCCGCAGTTTTCCATCAACGTGGTCATCGCCGTGCCGGATGGAAACGCCTCGATCGATCCACCGAGGTATTCGTAGGCGTCCTTCTGGCCGGTCACCCAGCCGGCCATGCGCGGCAGGACGTGGTGCAGATAGAGCCGGTAAGGCGCGCGAAAAATCCCGTCCGGCAGCGAGAAATCGAGAATCAACAAGCGTCCGCCGGGCATTAGCACGCGGTGCATTTCACGCAGCGCCGCCGGATAGTCCGCCATGTTGCGCAGGCCGAAAGCCACCGTCACGACATCGAAGCTGGCCTCCGGAAACGGCAGGTTCAACGCGTCGGCCACCAAGGTTTTCGCGATTCCACGACTGGCGGCGTGTTCCAGCATTTCCGCACAGAAATCCGTGGCGATCACCTCGCAGTCCGGGCATTGGTCCTGGATTTCCAACGCCAGATCGCCGGTGCCGGACGCCACGTCCAGCAGGCGGC
>CANBTO010000359.1 GCA_947372405.1 Verrucomicrobiaceae bacterium | reverse complement strand
GCCTTCTTGCCATTGACGAAAAACGGATACGGCACACTCACGATCTGGTTGGTGCCGTCGTCGGCCAGCACGCTGGGGATGGCGGTGCTGTTTTTCCAGGTGCTGAGATCTCCGCTGAACTGCACCGTGTAGGTTAGACCGGTGGCGATGTAGTCATTGCGGCGGGAAAACAACGCGCGGAAGTCCACGCCGTTGGGGATGTTTTCAGACCTCATGATCGGCTCGCCAGTGGCGGTGATAGTGCCGCCGCCGGCAAAGGTGCCTGTGTAGACGAGCTCACCGCCGCCGCTGGGCAGGTAGCCGAAAGCGAAGGCTTTGAGATTCGCGCCGCCGTTGAAAGCGGGGTCGATGGGGACACCGTGGGCAATGGCCCATTTCTGATAGAGATTCAGGAATTCATCAGCACCAATCGTCGGCGTCGTGGAACTGCGTGGATCTCCGTCGTAGTCGTCGACAACGGCGGCGAGGGAGATTCCGGCATTGATCGCCGGGCTGCCCGCCAGCAAATGCAAGTCCACCGTGCTGGCATCGCCGGTGGGAGCGACAAAGAGCGGGTCGCCCACCGCGCTGTTGGCGTCCTGCCCGGTCGCGGCCTGCCACGCGGCGAGGGTGGTGCGATCAATAGCACTATAACTTCCGAGCACGCCGCCAGTGCCTGTTACATAGTAGATATTGGCACCCTCCGTCAAACCATTGGGAATCGATGTCGTGCCTCGGTAGAAAACGGCGTAATGCTTGCCGGTTCCACCACCGTTGCTGCGGGTATTGACAAAAATGTTGTTTTGATAACTACGGAGATTTGTTGTCCCTGAACACATGAACGCCATCGTGTCGCGCAATCCTGATGTCTGCGTGCCACCGAGATAAACAGAGTTGTGGAAGAGCAATTTTCCGTTCGTCGAATCGCCATCGAGCATGCCGGTCAATGAAGAAGCGCCCGCAGTGCTGATTCCCGCCGAATCAATTCCCAAGCGCACCAAGTTGTTTTGTGCTGTGAATGTTCCAGTTGCTAAAAAAATCCCATATACTGCGGATCCGAAGCTGGCGGGAGAGGCCATAAGACTGTGAACGAAGTTGCGGGCGATTAGGTTAGTGCCAGTAGCGGAACCGGAGAAGAAGATACCCACGACACTTGTCCCGGTCGCGCCAGCCGTGTTAGAGAGAGAATGCACGGTGTTCCGTGACATGGTCTGGCCCTCGGCACTGGAGATGACAGATACGCCATAGACGGACCGGGAGGCAGTCGCATTGCTTGTGTTTTGGCTGGTTGTGGAAAGGTTGCGGACGGAGTTGCCGGTGATGGAGTTGACCCCGGCGGAGGTGACGATGCCGCGAATCTGCCCGGTAGTGGCGGTGCCTACGTAGTTGTTGTTGAGGTTGGCTACTGTATTGCCCGTGATACTCACGCCGCCGCTGCTGGAGCTGAGGATGCCCGTGACCTGCTGGCCGGTGGTGGAGGTGGACGAAGTGGCGGCGTTCAGGCTGTTCCCAGTAGTAGCGCTGCCCACGAGGTTGTTGCTGATACTGAGAGTACCACCAGCGGCATTGATGGCGATGAGAGAAGCGAAAACCGAAGCGGTTGTACCATTCGTCGTGATTGAGCCGATGGTGTTGTTTGAGATGAGCGCAGAAGTTGCGCTGCTACCCACAGAAATCCCGGTCGTCGTCCCACCACTGCCTGAATTCGTAACATTAATTGAACCGGTGCCGGTTCCCTTGCCAACGATGTTGCCGACCACATTTCCAACGTTGGAAGAGCCGGAAAAAATTTGGATTCCCTTCCATGTTCCCGCACCGCTTGCCCATACCATGTTCTGAATCGTGTTGCCCTGCAAGCTGTTCGGATTGCCGCTCCCGCGCATCTCGATACCCGTAAAAAAATTCGCCGAAGAACCGGCGGTTGCCGTCCAAGCCGTGCCACCGGCACTTGGGGCGGTTCCGCCGATGAAATTGTTTGCGACGACATGATTGCTGCCCGAACCAAAAAACATGCCCCAAATCTCCGCCACCGCCGCACGGCTGGCAGTCTGGTAGAAGCTGTTGTCGTTCACCGTCCAGTCCGTGCTTCCACTGCTCAGATAAATCCCCGCAGAATTTGTGCTGCTGGAGTAGAAGTTGAAGAGATTGCAGTTGGAAACAGTGTTGCCGCTGTTGTTCTGCGCCGCTGCCGTCGTGGTGCCAGATGAGTAAATGCCGTTGGCCGGAGTGCTCGCGCCGTCGCGGATGTCGCAGGTGTCAATCGTGTTGTTGTCGTTGCCATTCGCGCCCGTGGTGGTGCTGAAGACGACCGTGCCGCTGCTGGGGCTGGTTCTGACGCCCCGGAGCGTAACGAACTTGATTGTGTTGTTGCTTCCTTCATTGATGAAGCGCAGTGCCACGCCCGCCGTGCTGATGTTCTCGATGGTCAACTGCTTCGCGGTGCCCGTGCCTCCGGGCCGCCCGTCTATGGTCACGAACTGCGCGCCATTCAAATCGACCGTCGCCGCCGTGGTGTCCGCGCTGGATATGGAAAGCCCCGTCGCTCCGATCTGCGGGCGGATGGTGAGAGTGTTCACCGCGCTCGCACCATTGAGCGCCGGGATGGTGAGCGGGAAGGAGGTCTCCACGGTGCTCACGTAGCTAGCCTGCAACTCCAGCACGAGCGCACCGCCCAGCCCATTGCCCACCGCATTCACATCCGCGATGGCCGCAGTGAGCGAAGCGTATTCGCCCGTAGGCCCGACCGACTTCGTGCCTGCTAGCGGGGCGGCATTCGCGGAAAAATGAACCGCAAATGACAAGATTACCAAGCGGCGGGCAAAGCGGATGGGGTTCATTGTGAATGCAATCTCTGACTGGCGAATCCAAAATTGCATATTTGAGGAACGCAGGCCAGCAAGATCAGCGTGGCGGGCTTGGGATTTTGGGAATACACAGCCAACTTGAAGAAAGGGGATGCAATCCCCTTCTCCTTATCCCTGCAAAAAGCATAACTTTTCCGAAAAAATCCCCGGGCGCTTCCACATCAAAACCCCTTGAAATACTGGGGTTTTTCGAAAAACCAGCAGGAGATGCTTGCACTGAAAATACCGATCCGTTAATCGCCAAGAATGCCTTCGGGGCTGTCAGGTTGTGCGATGCATGATCTCGGCAGAGGCGGGTGCCTCTACCCCACCCGGCGCGTACGCGCGGGAAGGAAAGAAGAGGGAGCGAGCGGGAGATTGGGGGATGGGGAGACGAATTTTACGGAGTTTGCCCTAACGAAGAAGCCCTCCTCCCTGACAGCGGAGGCCTCCTCCTCGAAGGAAAAACCCCTCTTCGGCGCGGGGTGAAAACCATCCCTCGCCGGAAACGCAAGAAACCAATACAAAAACAGAAAGGAGAAAACCATGAGTATACTGAACACCGGGTTCGGCCATCTTTCCGACCCCGACTTCATCCAACAGAACCAAACCATCATCACCTCGATGGGGAAACCGGCGATGATCGCGGCGTTTCCGGGTGCCGCGCCCATCGTGATGGCTCTGGGCACCGGGCTGGGCGATTTCGAGGCCGCCGTGCTAAAATGCAACTCCCCCGACGGAGCCATCACACGCGAAACCCCACGCGAAACCGCGCGCGAAGCCGTCATGGAACAGGTGGAAACCCTGGCCCTTCATCTGGAAGGCGTCTCGCACGACCGTGCGCTGCTGGTGCAAACCGGTTTCCCACTGCACAAGATCGTGGAACGTGACCACACCCCCACCGGCACTCCGGAAAACGTGACGGCGAAACCCACCGGCATCGCGGGCGAGGCCAAGCTGGACTGCAAGGGCGTCCACAACGTGCTCACCTACGAATACGCATGGACGCTCGATCCGGTCAACGGCCCGTGGACCCATGCGGGCACCGTCTCGAACAAGCGCCACATGCTCGTCACCGGGCTGCAACGCGGTAAGGACACATGGTTCCGCATCCGCGCCTTCGGCCCCAACGGCACGGGTCCGTGGAGTGACCCGGCGACGATGATGGTGATATGATTTGGGTTGTGGGTAAAACCGCCGCCTGGCCGCTTGGGCATGGCAAGCAGGATCAGGCGGCGGAAGCTTGTACGGTGGCGGCTGCCACCACACGGCACGGGAAGTTTCAAACCCGCATCACCAACCGGTGCGGGCGTCGCGTTTGACGAAACGTTCCGCCTCGGGGCGGTTCTGCAGGTGCTGGTCGAGCCAATCACCGGCGCAGGTTTTTCCAGAACGCTGGTTCAGTGGCTCGGGCGGAAATTTGAGCCGTTGGCTCCGATCCTGTTGCCAAACGCGGTCGTGATCGTGACCGATGATCCCGGTAGCGAACTCAGGATCTGCGGTTTCACAGAAACGACATTGCTGGCACCGTTTTGAGGGATGGAGCTGATAGCGCCTGGTGGAGCGATGTTGCCACCTCCCTGGGCGACAATATTGCCGCCTCCTTGTGACACGACATTGCCTCCGCCTTGTGCCACGATCGCACTTCCGTTGTGCGATATGAAATTTCCACCGCCTTGCGACACGATGTTGCCACCACCTTGCGCCACGATGTTTCCGCCCCCCTGGGCGACAATCCCGCCTCCGGAGGCAGCAAATGTGGTTCCATCCTGCAACCTGGCAAGAATCGTGGTCCCTTCGGAACCGACGACATTTCCCCCACCCTGTGCGACCACTCCGGCGTTCTGGGCAGCTAGCTTATCGCCCGTCGTGTTCCCAATCATGATATTGCTGGCCAATCCCGAAACCATGACGCTTCCACCGCCTTTGGCATCCATGTTGCCGCCACCTTGGGAAAGAACGTTGCCCCCGCCTTGCGAAACGACGTTGCCCCCGCCTTGGGCGACGATGTAAGTGCCCGCGTCATTCAACTTGGTCACGATCACATCGGCTCCATTCACATTGTGCTGGCTCAATACGGCTCCGGTGACTTGAAATGACAATCCGGGTTGTGGCGTGGCAGTGAGGTGCGTCACTTCCGATGCCGCAAAAACCTGTCCCATGTAGTCCACGCTGACATGGGCGTCGTCCTGGAAATTGATATCTGAACCAACGGAACCCGTGGCTTGCAAGGTGATGGTCACACAAGCTGCTTTTGTCGGGTTGATGGACCATGAGCCGGCTCCCTGACTGTAATCGACGGTACCGTTGTTGGAAGCCATCTCGAAAGTATAAGTGTGGATCGGATCGCCATCTTTAGGATTCTGTTTCTTACCGTCACCATACTCGAATTTCACGATCTTCGTGCCCGCCGGTTGCGTCCAGAACAGGAATGGATTCCGAGCGACGGTGTCGCCCACATTGAGGATCGTGATTTGGACTTGGAATGGGTCGCCTGGTTTGACTTCTTTCGGCACGGTTCTTGAGATTGCGAGTTTGGGCACATCCGCGGGATTCGGAGATGTTGCCGCTTCTGCCGCCATCCGCGGTGCCGGTACGGACAGCGCTTGGTTTGATGTGTCCACTTTAAGGACCGGCATCGGGGACTGGTTCTTGTGTGCCGCGACGGTCGCGGGAGGCACGGGAGCGTCGTGGATGACGATCGACGCGTCATCAAAGCCAACCAGAGGACTCTTCACGGTCACCGCATTGCTTTTCACGATCACTTCCACCATCACATCACCTTTGTCACCCGGAGCGAGACTGCCGAACGTGAATGTCGTCCTGCCAGACGTGGCGAGAAATCCGCTGTCAGCGCCCGCCGGCGGGATGATGCCCGCGCCGTTCGGAGCATCAATGAGC
>CANBTO010000358.1 GCA_947372405.1 Verrucomicrobiaceae bacterium | reverse complement strand
TTGCGTTGGGACGTCCCTGCGGGTGCTTGGAAAATCCTGCGCTTCGGTTACACACCGACCGGTGCGAAAAATGTATGGGGAACATACACCGACGGCATGAGTGCCGAGGCGATGGACAAGACCTGGGATGCCACCATCGGTGTGATGCTCCGGGAAATGACTCCCGCCGAACGCAAGGGCCTCTATGCCATCGAGGACGACAGTTGGGAGTCTGGCGCAACGACGTGGACGAAGCGGTTTCCGGAGGAGTTCAGGAAACTGCGTGGCTATGATTTGATCCGATGGCTGCCCGCCCTCACCGGCAGGAAGATGGGCGGCGGATCGGATTCCCAAGGCGTGCGGCGCGATTATTACCGGACCATCGCCGATCTTGTGGCCCAGAACCATTACGGACGTCTTGGTGAGTTGGCGCGGGAGAATGACTTGGTCGCGTTTTCCGAACCATCGGGTCCCAACACTCCGCAGCTCGACTTGATGAAGAACTGCTCGGGCGTGGACGTCGCGATGGGCGAGTATTGGGTGCCATCCGTCCATCGTCCCACGCCATCTCGGCGCTTCATGCTGCGCGCTGCCTCCAGCGCCAACCACATCTATGGCAAACCGTTCACACCCTGCGAGAGCCTCACCTCCGTCGGGCCGTTCTGGGAGGAAAGCTTCTTCGATTTGAAGAACACCGCGGACCAGGCGTTCTGCGACGGCTGCAACCTCACCGTCATCCACAACTGGAGTCATTCGCCGTCCGTCACGGCCATGCCGGGATACGCCTATTTCGCAGGTACGCTCTACAGCCGCACGACGACGTGGTGGGAGCAGTCGCCCGCGTTCAATGCTTATCTCGGTCGCTGCTCGTTCATGCTGCAGCAGGGACTCTTCGTGGCCGACGCGTTGTATTACCGCGGTGACAACATCGGCCAGGGCGAGCAGATGAAAACCCGCCCTGCAATCCCGGCCGAGGGTTACGACCACGACAACTGCAACCTCGACGCGCTCCTAAACCGCGTGGCCGCGGAAGACGGCCGGATCGTCCTGCCGGACGGCATGAGCTACCGCATCCTGGTGCTGCCGGACAACTCGCCGATGCCGCTCGAGGCTCTGGAGAAAATCGCCTCGTTGGTCCAGGCGGGCGTAACCGTCATCGGCCCGCCACCGCCCGGTCTGGCCGGGCTCTCGGTGCGGGCAGATGCGAAAGCGAAGTTCGACGTCATGGTGGCGGTATTGTGGGGCGGGGGAGCCCTTGCTGTTAGAAACAACACGAAGCCTGACGAGGTGCTGCGCGAGCTGCATGTTCCGCCGGACTTCTCATACAGCGGCTTGAGCCCGGCAGGTGAACTCGACTGGATCCACCGCCGCACACCGGATGCGGAGATCTATTTTGTCGCCAGCCGCTGGGATCCGAAGGAGCGGGTTTCCTGCACCTTCCGTGTTTCGGGAAAACAGCCTGAGCTGTGGAATCCGGTCACCGGTGAAATCCGCGACGCCAAGGCGTTCACCCAAAAAGACGGCCGCACCACGGTGCCGCTGGAATTCAATCCGCGCGAGTCGGTTTTCGTGGTGTTCCGCAAACCACTTGTGCCGGATGCGTCTGGATCAGCGGTCTCCAATGTGATCCGGCTCGCCCCGAAATCCGAACTGGCCGGAGCATGGGAGGTTTCCTTCGACCCGAAATGGGGCGGTCCGGAGAAAGTGGTTTTTGATTCGCTCGTTGACTGGTCGAAACGTCCCGAGCCCGGCATCAAATATTATTCCGGCACGGCGGTATACCGGAAAAAGTTCAACCTGGAAAAGATCCCTGCCGACGGAGAAAAATTGCTGTTGGATCTCGGTGTGGTTCATGAAGAGGCGGTCGTGAAACTCAATGGCCGCAACCTTGGCGTCGTTTGGACCAAGCCGGCGCGTGTGGATATTTCGGATGCCGCGCACGCCGGGGAGAACGAGCTGGAGATCTCCGTGGTAAATCTCTGGCCGAACCGGTTGATCGGGGATGCCAGCCTGCCGCCCGAAAAACGTTTCACCGAGACCAACATCCGCAAGTTTGTCGCGACCACACCGCTGTTCCCATCCGGGTTGCTTGGGCCGGTCAGCCTGTTAGCCGAAGATGCATCCCCGTCACGGCCGCAACGTTGAACCGACATGAAACGCAAGCTGCTTGTAGCCATTCTCGCCTTCAGTTTTGGCGGGACAGTTCATGGTGCGGCTGCCGTTGAGTCTGTCGACTTGGTCCGTGGATTCACCCAGCCGCCGCCGGATGCCCGGTTGCGCGCCTACTGGTGGTGGCTGAACGGCAATGTCACCGTGCATTCCATCACGCGGGATCTTGAGGAAATGAAAGCCAAGGGCTTTGGCGGGGCGGTCATTTTTGATGCGGATGGATCGAGTCAGGACGGCAACGCGCGCGTGAAACACGGACCGACATTCTTCTCTCCGGAGTGGCGCGCGCTTTACCGGCATGCCCTCCGCGAAGCGGACAGGCTGGGATTGGAAATGAGCCTCAACATCCAGAGTGGCTGGAATCTCGGTGGCCCGATGGTCAAAGCCGAGGATGCGCCGAAGAAACTGGTGTGGACTAAAACGCGTGCGGCAGGCGGCGCAAGGCTCAAGCTCAACCTCGCCCGACCAAAGGACAAGGACGGTTTTTATCACGACCTGTTTGTGTTGGCGATTCCAGTGCGTACGGATCCGTCCGTACATAAGCCTTTGAAAAACCTCCCCGAAAAAGGGCTGCTGCAAGCGCTAAAGCCATTCTCCTCGCCGGACAGCGCGCCGCTCTTCGCGGAGGAAACCGCCACTCCCGGAGAACAGGATTTCCGCAACACGGAGGTGCTGGATCTAACAAAAGAACTCGCCCCCGACGGGACATTGGACTGGGCCGCGCCCGCAGGTGAATGGCTGGTTCTCCGCTTCGGATGCACCCTGAACGAGAGCTGTCATGTCTCCACCAGCAGTGAGGGCTGGGAGGGGTATGCGATTGATCCCTTTGATGATGGCGCTTTCCGGCGCTACTGGGACGCTGTGGTCGAACCGCTCATCGCCGATGCCGGACCGCTTGCAGGCTCGGCGCTCAAGTATCTGCACACGGACAGTTGGGAGATTGAAGTCGCCAACTGGACGCCAAGCTTGCGTGAGGAATTCCGCAAACGCCGGGGATACGATCTGCTGCCGTGGCTGCCGGTCATCGCCGGCTCCATCGTCAACAGCCGCGATGAAAGCGATCGGTTTCTCAATGACTTCCGTAAAACGTTCGGCGATCTGGCGATCGATCATCACTACAAACCCTTCAAGGAAGGCGCGCACAAACACGGCCTGTTGATCCATCCCGAGAGCGGCGGTCCGCATGCGGTGCCGATTGACGCGCAGCGCTGCCTTGGCTTCAACGATGCGCCGATGAGTGAATTCTGGGCGCGATCCTGGCGGCACCGGGTCGCTGATGCGGATCGCTTTTTCATGAAGCAACCGGCGAGTGCCGCACATACCTACGGCCGCAAGTTCATACTCGCTGAAGGTTTCACCACCATCGGCCCGCACTGGCAGGAGACGCTTTGGGACAACCTCAAGCCGTCGTTTGACAAAGCCTGTTGCGAGGGGATGAACCGGTTGGTGTGGTGCACGTTTGTCAGCTCACCGGAAAGCGAGGGGGTTCCCGGTCAACAACTTTTCGCAGGAACACATGTCAATCCGAATGTAACCTGGTGGTCAAAGTCCGAGCCGTTTTTCACATATCTCAACCGCTGCCAGTTCCTCTTGCAGCAGGGTTTGTTCGTCGCGGATGTGGCATATTACTATGGCGACCATGTGCCAAACTTCGCCCGGCTCAAGGCGAGCGATCCGGCCGGGATCCTGCCTGGCTATGATTATGACGTCGTGACGGAAGAGGTGCTGCTCACCCGCATGAACGTCAAAGACGGTCGCCTCGTGCTGCCGGACGGGATGAGCTATCGCGTTCTGGTCTTGCGGGACCTGGGCGTGCTTTCACCCGCCGTTCTCCGGAAGTTGCAGGAGTTCGTCGCAGCTGGCGCGACCATCATTGGCGAGAGGCCGGTGTCGCCCGGCACTCTAACGGGTTTCCCTAATTGCGACGCGGAGTTTCAGAAGCTCACCGACAATATCTGGTCGAACAAACCATCGTTCAAGGGGTGGGTGGTCACCGGCAGGACGACTCGCGAGGTGCTGCTCGCCGATGGTGTGCCGCCGGACTTTGAGTTTTCCCCTTTGCCTGGGATTTCATCAAAATCTGACTTGGACTACATTCATCGCCGCGATGGCAATACTGACATCTATTTCGTGGCAAATCGATCGACAAGTGCCATGACCTTGGAATGCACCTTCCGCATCGCCGGTAAAGTGCCCGAGTTGTGGAACCCGGTTACCGGTGAGCGCCGTTCCATCCCGGCATATCAACAGGCGAATGGCCGGACGATCCTGCCACTGGAACTTGCTCCGTGCGGATCATGGTTTGTGGTGTTCCAGCAATCGGAAAAACTGCCACCCGTCTGCGAAGCCTATGCCGTCCGTTTGACGCCCATCACCGAAATCAGCGGTCCGTGGACGGTCCGGTTCGACCCGAAGTGGGGCGGTCCGGAGTCGGTGCGCTTTGACGAACTGGCTGACTGGACTTCCCGACCCGAGCCGGGTATCAGATTCTACTCGGGCACGGCGACTTATACCAAGACATTAGACCGTCCGGCTGCGGGGAAAGACCCAATTCCAGAAACGTGGCTCGACCTCGGCAACGTGCACGAACTCGCCGAGGTGCGTGTGAACGGCAAGTCATGCGGTATAGTCTGGACGCCGCCATTTCGTGTCAACATCACCGGTTCGCTGAAAGCCGGTTCCAACACCTTGGAGGTGGACGTGGTGAACTTCTGGCCCAACCGGTTGATCGGTGACGCCAGCCTGCCGCCGGAAAAGCGGTTCACTGAAACCAACATCCGCAAGCTTATCCCGGCCACCTCGCTGATGCCGTCGGGTTTACTTGGCCCGGTCACGCTTCAGGTTGGCGAATCCATCAAATGAAATCCAGAATTCTGAACATGCCATGAAATCTACCCTGATGCTGCTCTCCGTCATGCTGACGGCTCCGTTCGTCACGCTTCACGCCGCCGAGCGCAGGCCGAACATCGTTCTGATTCTCATCGACGACTTCGGTTATGAATGCGTCACGGCCAATGGCGGGCAAAGCTACAAGACGCCTGTGATGGACCAACTCGCCGCGACTGGAGCGCGCTTCGAACAGGTGCATGTGCAGCCGCTTTGCACGCCAACACGAGTGTCGCTCATGACGGGCATGATCAACAAGCGGAACTACACGCATTTCGGCCATCTCGACCCGTCGCAGAAAACTTTCGGAAATGTTTTTCACGATGCGGGGTATGCGACATGCGTCACCGGCAAGTGGCAGATGAAGGGTGATTTTGAAGGCCCGGGTCATTTCGGTTTCGATGAATACGCGCTCTGGCAACTCACGCGCCGTCCGGGCCGCTACAAGAACCCCGGCCTCGAAATCAACGGCAAGCAGCACGACTACAATAAGAACGAATACGGCCCGGACATTGTGAGCGACTTCGCGCTCGATTTCATCACCCGCAAGAAGGACGTGCCGTTCTTTCTTTATTATCCGATGATGCTCACGCACGAGCCGTATGACGCGACTCCGGACAGCCCGGATTACGCCGAATCGCTTTCCGGCAGGAATGCAAAGCCGCTCGGTCATTTTCCGGACATGGTTGCTTAT
>CANBTO010000357.1 GCA_947372405.1 Verrucomicrobiaceae bacterium | reverse complement strand
ATGGATCGATCTGGTTGTTAGAATATGGCTCGGAATGGTATTTCAACCATAACGGCGGATTGCGCCAGTTGCTCCCGGATTCCGGCGGCCCCATCCCTGTTTTTTCCATCGAACCCGTCGCCGGCCAGGACCGTGGTTTCAAGGTTGATTTCAAGAACGTTCCGCACAACGAAACGTCCACCGTCACATGGTGGCTCACCACCGGCGTCACCGAACGCGAACTCGGCGCTGGATCTAACATCACCGTGCCCGCCAACGAAGGCAGTGAGATCCGCGCCGTCGTTTCGGATGGAAAAAATCCCGTCTCCGTCGCCCGTCTCTCGCTGCTCGATGCGAAAGCAGGTCCAGAACTTCAACTGAAACTCGCGGGAAACCCCCGTTCCCTTGCTTTCAGCCAGTCCGTTGCCTTTGAAGTCAAAAGCGACACCTTGCCCGACGCGACCCAGACGGTCATCACCGCCCGCTACATCCCCGCGACCGGCCACGATGCCGGTGGTCCGCAGTTTCCCCCGGAAATCAACACCCTCGTCACCGCCAACCTGTGCTTCTCCTGCCATCAGGTCGATCACACCTCCGTCGGCCCTGCTTATCTCCATGTTTCGCTGAAATACCGCGACCGGCCCGATGCGCTTGACTACCTGAAAGCCAAGGTCAAATCCGGCGGCAGCGGTGTCTGGGGCGCGGTCGCGATGCCACCGCAAATCGCCCTCAAGGACGCCGATGCGGACACCATCCTTCGCTCGATCCTCGGTCTCGCCGAAGGCGTCAGCCAGACCAAAGGCAGCATCAAAGGAACCATCACCCTCGCCCCAAAACCCACCAAAGCAGGCGACGGCGGAGCTTGGGAATTCTCCGCCGAAGCCCCCGGCTTCACGACCGCCAAATTCCGCATCCCCGCGAAATGACAGGCGCTGCGCCACCTAACATCATTTCAACCCGGCGCCTCGTTTCATCATGGATCGTCACCTCGAAAAGTGAAGTCTTGAAAGCGAAGAAGGATAGGCACCGCGAATCCTGCGAATCTTAAGAAGAGTCTTGGTAACCTTCCTCCTCGGCCGTCTTCATTTCTTCCAGATTCGCTCGATTCGCCTGATTCGCGGTGCCTTGATCTTCTCTCACCTCCCCGCCGCCGGCTTGCCGTGATGAAGCATCTTGACCGCCCGGGTGGAACCTGATCCTTTGCTGCTGCCATATGAAACTACGTGCCTTGTTTGCCATCCTCGCCCTGAGCGCTTCCGCATCCGCGGAGCTCTCGTACACGTTTGTTCCGGATTTCATCAAGCCCCCACCCGGGCAGGAGAAACTCGGTAACAGCCACGGCGAGATCGCCTGTGACAGCGCCGGCAACTTCTACGTCAGCGTGCAGGACAACAAGGAGGGCGGATTGCTCGTGTACGGGCCCGATGGCAAGTTTTCGAAGGTTCTCAAAGTTCCCGGCTCCCTGCATGGTTTCGTGATCCGCAAGGACGAAGGAAAGGAATACATCTTCGCCACGGTGCTGGAGGAAAACCGGTTCATCAAATGCAACCTCGACGGCTCGGTGGTGATGGAGATTCCGAAGACCGCATTCCCCGAGGACAAGGGTGCGTTGAAACTGACCAACTGCGATATCGCGAGCAACGGTGACATCTACATCGTCGACGGCTACGGCAAGAGCTGGATCTTCATCTTCGATCGTGCGGGCAAATTCAAGAAGGTGTTCGGCGGTCCGGTGGAACCGTGGAACTTCAAGAACACTCATAAGATCTTCATCGACCATCGTTTTTCGCCCGAACGCATCGTGGCTCTGGACCGCGGCAACAACCGCATGCTCCACCTCGACCTCGAAGGCAACATCATCGGCATGATCGCGGACAAATCCCTGCGCAATCCCAGCAGCGCGAGTTTCCACGGTGATCTCATGTGTGTCGCTGAAATCGCCGGACGCGTGAGCGTCTGGGACAAGGACAACAAAATGGTCGCCGAGCTCGGCGTGTCTCCAAAACTCACCAACACCCCGAAGATCGCGCCTCAGGACTGGCAGCAGGGCACGGTGACTTCGCCGCATGGCATCACCTTCGACAACGACGGCAACATTCTCGAAACCGAATGGAACCAGTGGGGCCGGGTGCTGCGCTGGAATGCAAACAAATGATGCGCCGCTTGCGCTTCATCGTCCGACTGATCGCGGGGGGAGCTAGTTGGCTCCCCTTGCTTGCGGTTGGGCACGGTGCTGAGTTCCTCGATGCGCGGTTTGAGTTGCGGGATGGAGTCCTGCGCTTGCGGATCGTCGCGGACTACGGTGGAAATCCCATGATCGCCGACGAAGCGGAGGCGAGGAAAGTGGTGGCGGACGCCTTGCGAATCGAACTGGGTGCGTCCAAAACGCAGCACCGTCTTGATGAACTGGCGCCCTTGAAAATCGTGCAGCACGCCGCGCGTGATGCCCAGTCACCCATGCCAAAAACGGAGGTTGAGCCCAAGCATCCGCATCAATTGCTGACCGCCTACTGGCGCTGGGCCGCGCCGGATGGCGAAGTGAGATTTCTTGCTCCTGAAACCAGTCAGCAGACCGTGCTGTTCTGGATGCATGAACCCAACGTATCGCCGCCCCGCTGGTCTCTGTTAGTCCCGGGCGACCAGACGCCCGCTATTGTCGTGAAACGCCCCTGGTGGACTCACACCTGGCTTTGGGGAGCGATCATCGTCGGCGTGCTTCTTGGGGCGGTGACAGCAATCCGCCTTCTGCTGCGCCGCAGGCGGGCCCCACGGAACACGAATGGGGAAGAACTTGAAGGTTGATAGCGAAGAGGAATAGGCACCGCGAATCACGCGAAACGATTGAAAGGATCTGATAGGTGCCTTCTTTCCCTTCTTCAATGTTTCCAGATTCGCTTGATTCGCATGATTCGCGGTGCCTTCAACTTTCCCAAAACGCCATGGCGCGCGCCATCACTCCGGCCATGTCCATCCGCTTCGGCGCGTTCTGCGGCCTGTCCGCCAGCTCCCAAGCCACCCTGATTGACGATTGATGAACTCCGATTGTTGATTTTTGATCTGACGGACAGACCTTTTGCCATAAGGCCCGATCCATTCAAATTCCGCCTTTTAAAATATCCTGAAACACCTTGATTCGGTTCGATACCACAGATCCCACCGACGACGAACCCATGAAGCCAACCCTCACCTTCCTCACCGCTCTGCTGCTGACGCCTGTCAACGCCATTCATGCCGAGGAGGTCCCGTTGCTGGTTGCTGACATCGATGTGAAGACCCCCGCGTCTGCGGCGAAGGACGGATGGAGGCTGAGCTTCAGCGAGGAATTCGAGGGACAGCAGGTTGACACGAACAAATGGATCATCAAGGACGAGAAAGAACGTCTGGCGAAGAACGTGTCCGTGTCCGATGGTGCCCTGAGATTGGTCTCCCGCCGCAATGGGAAGGAGTGGACCGGCGCGTGGCTCGCAACCCGGCACTTCCGCCAGAAATACGGATGGTTCGAGTGCAGCTTCCGCATCGCCGGAGCTTCGGGACTCAACAACGCATTCTGGCTGAACACCCCTCCAGAGCGTCTGGCGCTGAAGGATCCCGGCCTCGCCCGCTTTGAGATCGACATCGTCGAGGCACATTACCCGCACGAAGTATCGATGACCCTGCACAACTGGCAGGGCAAACACACTGGCAGCGGTCAGAAGTACAAGGCCGAAACGGACCTCAGTATGAATTTCCACGTTTTCGCCCTGGAGTGGACGCCCAATGAGCTGAACTGGTATTTCGACGGGAAAAAGGTCCGCACGCTTGCCCATACCATCTGCAATGCCGAAGAAGAGGTTTTGCTCAGCACCAAGGTTGCTTCGTTTGCCGGCAAGGCCAGTCCTGCTCTTGAAGGCAAAAGCATGGATGTGGATTACGTGCGGATCTATCAGAAGAAGGAATGATGGTGTCAAATCAACTGATTCGTAGCAAAATCATGGATCCCCGATGAACTCGATGAATGCAGATGATCATGACCTGATAAAGCGGGCTGTTGGAAAATGTATACAACCGCATCACTCATGAAGAAAAAAATCCTGCTTCTGGCATCCCTCGTGGCTTCAGTTGTCCAACCAGCCTTTGCCGATGGCGGGCAGCACCTCTTCGTTCTTTCCGGCCAATCCAACATGACTCCCACCCTGTCTGCGAGCTTTGCGCAGTCCGTGGAGAAAATATTCGGCAAGGACAAGGTCATCGTCGTGAGGGTCGGTTGGCCGAGCCAACCCATCAAGATGTGGTACAAGGCCTGGGCGCCGCCTGAGGGCATGCAGGATCCATCGCCGGACAAAAACGGATCCACGTATGAAACCCTGCTCAAAAGCACACAAAAGGCGACCGCCGGGAAGCAGATCGAGGACGTCACCTGCATCTGGATGCAGGGCGAAGAGGACGCGCGCGTGGGCTGGGGCAGCGTGTATGAGAAAAGCTTCAACGGTGTTCTGGCACAACTGAAGCAGGATCTGAAGGTGACCCAAATCAATTATGTGGTTGGTCGGATCAATGACTATTGGACTAACAGCAACGGAATGAAGGACGGGGATCTTGTTCGCGCCACGCTCGTGAAACTCGGTGAGGCCGGCCCCAACGCTGCCTGGATCAATACCGATGACCTCAACAAAGGGGTGAATCCGTGGGGCGGGTATGATGAGTGCGACGGGCATTTTTCGCCACACGCTTACCGTGTGATCGGCCAGCGTTTCGCGCGCAAGGCCTGCCTTCTGATCGATCCTAAAATGAAGTTGGACGAGAGTGTTTTCACGGAGGTGTTCTTCGACTCTGCCGAACGGGTGAAAACGCACGCTGCCATCGGCAAATCCGTTGCTGTGAAGGCCTCTGACATCAAGCCCGACGAGAAAAAGCCGGGTATTGAAGCTCTGCTGGACGGCCGCTATGCCAGTCCCGACGCGAACGACAAGGGATGGGTCGTTTTCCCTGCAAATGATCCGTCGGTTGAGTTGGTGGTCGATCTCGGCGAGGTCATGCCGATTGATTCCACTGCGATCAATCTGCTGGCTAGCCCGGGGGTGACGGCTTTCCCAAAGAAAATAACCTTTTCCATTTCCGAGGACGGCAAGACCTACCGGGTCCTCAACTCCCGGCACAACGGCGTGACCTTCACAATTGACAAGAGAGCGCGGGAGGCGTTCCAGGACAAAACGCGCAAACCTTGGAGCGTGCTGGTGTTGACGGACGAAGCGCAGACGCCCGCCCGCTATATCAAGATCGAGATGGTGACGGCGGCGGAAAAGGTGATGGTGGATGAAGTGATCGTGAACCCGAAAGGTTGAGCCTCCATTTGACTCATGCCCATGATCCGCCCGCCATCTCCGATGCCACTCTGATTGACGATTGATGAACTCCGATTGTTGATTTTTGATCTGACTGTCTTTTCCTCTTCCAATCCAAAATCCAAAATCAACAATCGTCATTCGACAATCTCTCCCACTTCCCTGAAAACCAGCAAACTTCCGCTCCTCACTCGGCACTTCCCACTCGCCATGCTTCAGCACCTCACCACCACCCTCTTCGCCCTCGCATTCTCCATGGCGTTCACAGGACACGCCCGCGCCATCTCCGATCCCGACAACCTCGGCCAGTGGAACAAGCCCACCACGATCGGTCCGGACAAGGAGTGCCCCGGCTTCCTCGTCAACCTCGGCCCCACCGGTGCCCGCGCGATCCTCAAGGAGACCTCGTTCGTGGTGAAATACGTGTTCGC
>CANBTO010000356.1 GCA_947372405.1 Verrucomicrobiaceae bacterium | reverse complement strand
CCTCCGCACCACTTCCTTGGGCAGCCTTGGTCTGCTTGCCGCCCGCACGCTTCCCAGCGCACTTGCGCAGACCCGCAGCGGCGGGGCCAACGAGCGCATCCGCATCGGCATCATCGGGTTTTCCGACCGCTTGCGGACCTCGCTGCTGCCTGCGTTCAAGGCGGCGGCGGAGGAGTTGAACTGCGAGATCGTGGGCGTCTCGGACCTCTGGAGCAGACGCCGCGAGGATGCGAAGGAATGGTTTGCCAAAAACATGGGCAAGGCGGTGGAAACCTATCGGAACAACGACGAGCTTTACGAAAAGGCCAAGCCGGACGCGGTGATCATTTCCACGGCGGACTTCCAGCACGCCATGCTGGCCAAGGAGGCGGTGGAGCACGGTTGTGACGTCTATTGTGAGAAACCCTTCGCCGAGACGATGCAAGACGCGCGGGCCGCGCTCAAGGCGGTGCGGTCCAGCAAGCAGATCCTGCAGGTGGGTTCGCAGCGGCGTTCCGGTCCGACCTATCAGGCGGCGCGCGATTACCTGCAGAGCGGGAAGTTCGGTCCGATCGTGGCGGCGGAGATGACATGGAACGTGAACCAGCCGGGTCGCTGGCGCAGGCCGGACCTGGTGGCCGCCATCCGCGAGGAGGACACGGATTGGAAACGCTTCGTGATGGGCCGCACGGACGACAAGTGGGATCCACGCAAGTATCTCGAATTCCGGCTTTTCTGGCCCTATTCCTCCGGCATCTGCGGACAATGGATGTGCCATCAGATCGATACGATCCACTGGTTCACCGGTCTGCCGCATCCTCGCTCGGTGGCGGCCAACGGCGGAATCTATCAGTGGAAGGACGGTCGCACGAATTTCGACACCCTGACCGCCGTGTTCGACTACGGTCCGCTCGATGATCCATCGTCGGGTTTCCAGGTTTCCTACACCAGCCGCAACAGCAACTCCGCGGGCGGGACCAAGGAGATCTACTACTCGAACGGCGGCGAGTTGAACCTGGACAGCGGCATGGTCACGTCCAACGGCGGGCTGAGCGCCAAGGAAGCGAAGGAGATGAAGATGAAGGCGAACTTGTTGGAAGACTTCAAGCTTGTCGGGGCCGCTGGCGGAGCATCCACCGCGGCGAACATGGGCAGCGACCCGCTCACCAACGCGCACATGCGCAACTGGCTGGAGTGCCTGCGCTCGCGCAAGGAGCCGCACGCGCCGGTGGAGGCGGGCTACCAGCATTCCATCGCCACCATCATGGCCAACGCCGCCGCGCGCACCGGCGAACGCGTGACCTTCGACGAGAAGACGCAGGAAGTCATGGCTGGCGGCAAGGTTTTCCATCTCTAACGGAATCTATTGATGAGCAGTCTGCAATTCTCCGGCACACGCCGGGATTTCCTCAAAGCGGGAACTGTGGCGCTGGCCGGGGTTCCGTTCATCGCGCGTGCGGCGGATGCGGAAAAGCCAGGCAAGCTTTTCTCCGCGATGGGAGTGATCGGCACGTTGGCTCGGGCGGAGAAGCTGAAGGCGGCGGGCGCGGAGTTTCTCACCGAGAGCACCGCGGACTTCCTGGTGCCGGACCAAGCGGACGCGGTCTTTGCCGCACATCTGGAGAAACTCGCCGTCTCACCGCTGCCGGTACTCGCCTGCAACGGATTCATCCGTCCGAAAAACCTGCGCTGCGTGGGACCGGAGGCCAATCATGATGCCATCCTCGAATGGGCGGACGTTTCGTTCCGCCGCCTGAAGCAGGCGAAGGGCAAGTTCATTGTCTTTGGCAGCGGCGGATCGCGTGAGTTGCGCGATGGATGGCCGAAGGAAAAGGCCGACGAACAGTTCGTGCAGTTGCTCAAACGCATGGGGCCGCTTGCGGAGAATCACGGAGTCACCGTGACCGTCGAACAGCTCCAGGCATCCGAGTGCAACTACATCAACCACATCGGCGAACTCGCCGCATTGATCCGCAAGGCCGGGCATCCCGCCGTCCGCGCGCTGGCGGATTTGTTTCACATCGCCCGCGGTGGCGACACTCCGGATGATCTGAAAGCCGCCATGGACGTGGTGGTCCATGTCGAGATCGCCGAAAAGGAAGGCCGGACCTATCCCGGTGTGAAGGGCGATGATTTCAGGCCGTATTTCAAAGTGCTGCGCGAGACGGGCTACAAGGGGGCCATCAACATGGAGGCCAAAGGAACGGACGAGCAGATTGCCGCGGCTTTCAAAGTGATCGCGAAGCAGGCGGCTGAGGTCTGATAGGAAACCCGGTGTGACTATCAGCCGAGTAAGGAATTGGGTTTACAGGAGCAAACAGAGAAAACAGAGAAGCAATGGATCCGGATGACGGCCCGCATCATTCAGCAGGTGGGTTTCAAAATCCATCCTTTGGGTTCTGAATCACTTGGCCTCCGCTGCCAGTTGATCGAGATCCAGCGGGAGCGTGTCCATGGCAATCCCGCCGTCCGCGGTGCGCGGCCATTGTTCGGGCGGACGGTCCCAGTAGAGTTCGACGCCGTTGCCATCAGGGTCGCGGAGATAGAGCGCCTCGCTCACGCCGTGGTCCGATGCGCCATCAAGCGGAATGCCGGCACGGCGGAGGCGGAGCAGGGCGTCCGCGAGATCGGCGCGAGTGGGATAAAGGATCGCGAGGTGATAGAGTCCGGTGCTGCCAGCTCGCGGCGGCGCGCCGCCCGCACTCTCCCAAGTGTTGAGCCCGATGTGGTGATGGTAGCCACCGGCGGAGACGAAAGCGGCGTTGCGACCATATCGTTGGGTGAGTTCGAATCCCAGCACGCCGCGGTAAAACGCCAGCGCCCGCTCCAGGTCCGCCACTTTGAGATGCACGTGACCGATCGAAGTGCCGGGTGCGATGGGCTTGAAGGGTTCGGTGGAGTTCATTGTTGGTTGGTTGGTGGCGTTGTCTCGCTGGTGTTCAACTTACACCGGTTCTCCGCGGCGGGGCCGCCAAAGTTTCCGGCGTGTTGGATTCAGGAAAGAAACGCGTCGATGAGTTCCTGGATGACGTCATCGCCCATCGGGCGGACCTCGCCGAGCGAGCGGCTTAGGATGACGGCTTCGGCGGTGGATTCGAGGACTTCGAGGCGGTCGAAGGCATCAAGGATGGTTTTCCCCAGCACGAGGGCGCAGTCGTTTTCGACGAGCGCGATGGGAAACTCCGGTGTGATGGTTTCCGCGATTTTTTCCGGCGCGTCATAAACCCATGAGAATGGCAGCACCGGCACGTCGCGCAGGAAGATATAACTTTCCGGGATGGTGCGGGTGTCCAGACGGTTTTCAGAGCCGGAGAAGGCGGTGGCGTTGACCGGGGTGGCGTTGACAATGGCGCGGATCTCCGGGTGTTTCTGATAGATCAGGCGGTGGAGAAGCCATGCGCGGCTGGGGCGGGTGCCGCGCTCGCGCCTGCCGCCAGAGATGAGGGCGAGCTGGTCCGGCGAGATGGTGGCGCGGTCCACGAGCTGGGTGCTGATGAGGAACGAGTCGTCGCCGGTTCTAACGGAGAAGCTGCCGGCGTTGGCGGTGAGCAGGCGCTGATGGTAGCCGCGGCGGATGAAATCGCAGAGTTCTCGGCGCAGCGCGCGTTCCTCGCTGGTGGCCGGGCCGGGATCGAATTCCTCAAGCTCGGCACCACTGTCCTTGCCGGTGGCGAGCTGGGCGTCCGTGAGGTAGTGGACCTCGCCGAGCGCGCGAGCCTTGACGACGGTCTTGGCGACGAACTCCAGCGTTTCGAAGCGGCGGAAGGCATCCGGGAAATCCACGCCAGCGACGACGACGCCATGGTTTTCCAGCATCACGCAGTCGTGACCGGCGGCGAAGACCCTGGCGATGCGCTCGCCTAACAAGTCGCTGCCAGGCAGGGCGTAGGGTGCGAAGCCTACCTCGCCGCAGACGGCGCGGGCCTTGGTGAAGAGGCGTGTGTCCGGGGCCTGGCCGCAGATGCTGAAGGCGACGAGGGCCACCGGATGGGCGTGGACGATGGCTTTCAGATCCGGGCGTTGCTGATAGATCTGGAGGTGGAAAGGGAATTCTGAAGAAGGCTTGTGCCGGCCTTCGGTGGAGCCGTCCGGCAGCACGCGGACGATATCCTCCACGCGCAGCGCGCCCTTGTCCACGCGGGCGGGAGTGATCCAGATCGAGCCGTCGTCATCACGGATCGAGAGGTTGCCGCCGGAAGTGGTGGTCATCCGGTATTGATAGATGCGTGCCATCGCTGACACGAGGCGTTCGGCGGGGTGGATGATGTCTCGCATGGTGTCTTGAGGCTGGCCGGTGTGAGTGACCGGGTCAAGCCGACCATCAAAAAGCCGCTTCCCCGTGAGAGGAAGCGGCTGGATGAATCAGAGCGATCCGGTGACGGCTCAGGGAGTCGGCACTTGGGCGATCGTCTTGAGGATCCGCGAGGCGATCTGATAGGGATCACCCTGGGAGTTTGGACGGCGGTCTTCGAGGTAGCCCTTGTAATCGCTGTTCATGAAGCTGTGCGGAACGCGGATGGACGCACCGCGGTCGGCCAAGCCGTAGGTGAACTTGTCGATGGACTGGGTTTCATGCAGACCGGTGAGGCGGAGGTGGTTGTCCGGGCCGTAAACGGCGACGTGTTCTTCCATGTTTTCCGCGAATGCGGCCATGAGTTTCTCGAAGTAGTCCTTGCCGCCCTTGGTGCGCAGGTATTCGGTGGAGAAGTTGGCATGCATACCGGAGCCGTTCCAGTCACCCTTGATCGGCTTGCAGTGGAATTCCACGTCGATGCCGTATTTTTCGCAAAGGCGGATGAGGATGTAGCGGGCCGCCCAGATCTGGTCGGCGGCGGACTTGGAGCCCTTGCCGAAGATCTGGAACTCCCATTGACCGGAAGCCACCTCGGCATTGATGCCTTCGTGGTTGATGCCGGCATCCAAGCAGAGGTCGAGGTGTTCCTCGACGATCTGGCGGGCGATGTCACCGACGTTCTTGTAGCCGACTCCGCAATAGTAAGGTCCTTGGGGAGCGGGGAAGCCGCCGGCCGGGAAGCCGAGCGGACGACCGTCCTGATAGAGGAAATATTCCTGCTCGAAGCCGAACCATGCGCCCGGATCGTCGAGGATGGTGGCACGGCTGTTTGAAGCGTGCGGGCTGCCGTCCGGCATCATGACTTCGCACATGACCAGCGCGCCGTTGCGGCGGGTGCTGTCCGGATAAACCGCCACCGGCTTGAGCACGCAGTCGGAGCTGCCGCCCGGGGCTTGTTGGGTGGAGGAACCGTCAAACCCCCACAAAGGAAGTTGCTCGAGGGTCGGGAAACCATCGAATTCCTTGATTTGGGTTTTGCTGCGGAGGTTCGGGACGGGCGTATAACCGTCGAGCCAGATGTATTCCAGTTTGTATTTGGCCATGTTGGTCTTTAGTTCTATGGTTTTGGGGTGAGATTGGTTGGCATCGGCAATGGATTTCGCCCGGCGCCGACCTTCCCGCCGGATGAGAGCAGGACGTGAACCGAAATCGAATGTTTTTTTGTTTTTTTGAAAATCATTCGGCGGGAGGCTCCTGAACGAGGATGACGATGAGGGAGGTGTCGTCGATTCCAGAGTTTTCGACAGCCCGTTTCAAGAGGGCTCTGGCGGTTTCGGGCGGGGAAGAGGAGGCGGCGAGGGCGTTGGAGATGTGGCGTTCCCAGAGGCCGTCAACGAGGCCGTCCGAGCAGACGAGGAAACGGTCGCCGGGTTGGTAAGGGATGGCGGCGAAGTAGGGGC